>NZ_JAULLJ010000011.1:0-115175 GCF_030518095.1 Bacteroides sp. ET489 | reverse complement strand
CCCGAAACGGACGGAAGATGTGTTCTGACACATGTCTTCGGCCTGTTTCGGGCACTTTTTGTATCGGTACTACCCTACCCTGTCAGGACTTCTGCCGGTGGAAGAGCCAGCGGAGGATGGACGCAGGTATGGTGTGGGTAAATGAGTTGACCTCGTCGCTACGTTCGTCGACACGGGCATAGTACTGGGCGGCATCCTTGTCGGACAGAACACCGTCGGTCTGCATCTGACGGATGACCCGGCGTTCGTTGCTGAGCATCATGCGGATGGCTTTCTGCGTAAGGGCATGGTTGTAGGCCTTGGGGAAGTCGGCGGACAGACGGCTGATGACGCGGTTCATGCTCTCGATGTTGTGCTCGATCTCGCGACGGAGGGTTTGCAGAAGAGCAGCCTGTCCGAGCTGGACGACTCCGGAGGAGACGAGTTCGTCGAGCAGTTTCAGGTCTTCGCGCTGCAGGATGATGAAGCCACGGCCAAGGTCGTAGATGACCATGATGCGTTCGCGGAAATAGAAGCCTGCCCAACGGCTGAAGTAGGGTAACTTCTGCACACGGTAGAGTGCCCGCGTACGGCTACAGAAATTGAAGATGGAGTGGCGCACGTCGAGCGGATAGGAACCGTCGTGGTCGTAGAGTTCGTCGAGTGAGTTCATCAGGCGCCGGAATGCGGTTTGCGAGATGATGCCTTCTTCGTAGATTTCGCGGCTGAATGCTTTTTCACGATCGAGCAAGCGCAGGCGGAGTTCGGCCAGTACGTCCTGGGTACGGGCTTTTTCGAGACGGGTTGTATCGGGCTGGGGAGCGATGTAGCGGGCGACTTTCTTCCAGTTGGCACCGGCCAGGGGTTCGCGTCCCTGCAGACGGTCGAAATACTTCTCGGAGCTCTCGCGAATGCGTTCCTGCACCAGGCGTTCCATCAGGATGCGGGCGGAAGGAACGTGTGTCAGGCCAAGTTTGCCGAGCAACCAGCGGGTGGTGGTGGCGTTGACGCAGAGGGTCAGCGTAACGATGCCGGCTGTGAAGAACAGTACCTGACTGCGGATGGACTCGGGGATGGCGGGGGTGTAGGACACCATGAGGGCAAGGGTAAGGCCAAGTGCTCCGCGCAGACCGCCCCAGGTAAGGATGAAGGACTCGCGACGGTTAAGGCCATAGCCCAGACGCTTCATCAGCGGGTAAAGCAACATGATCATGACGAAGCGGAACAGGTTGAGCGCAACGTAAAGGAGGAGCAGGATGGCGAAATGGGACCATGAGAAATCGACCTTGACGGCGATGACTACACCTACGATGATGAACACCAGCGTGTTGGCCATATAGGTGAGCAGTTCCCAGAAGGTTTCCATAAACTCGTTGACACGGGGTTTCAGGCGGGGCTTGCCGATGTAGGTCACGGTGAGTCCGAAGGCTACCAGGGCGATGACACCCGAGAGGCCCAGGTAGTACTGCGAAAGGATGAACACTAGGTAGGCGGCCAGAATGATGACGCTGTTCTGCACCAGTTCTTCGGAATTGACACGGGTAATGAACCAGATGACCAGACGGGCGGCCATATAGCCCAGCAGGACACCGCCTGCCACAACCTGTATGAACTGCATGACGGGAGACAGCTCGCTTTGTCCGGCTGCGGTGTAGACCCCGAAGAAGAGCATGAAGCAGACGATACCTGTGCCGTCGTTGAGCAGGGATTCGGCATCGACCAGGGTGGAAAAGCGTTTACTAGTCTTCAGCTCGTGAAGCAGGGCTACCACGGCTACGGGGTCGGTGGCACTGATCAGGGCTCCGAACATGAGGGCAAAGGCCCACGTCCACTGCTCGTAACCGGGCACTACGTAACGGATGCCTACCAGCAGCAGGGCGGTAAGCACCATGCAGATGATCAGTCCGGGAACGGCCAGCAGGGCTGCATTGGCAAGGGTCTTCTTGAAGATGTGAAGATTGAGTTCGTAGGCTGCATCGAAAATGAGTACGGGCAGAAAGATGTAGAGGATAAAGTCGGGGTTGATGTTGGCTACACCGACCAGGGCTTCTTCCAGGCGGGGAATGGCGTGGAACAGACCGTTACGGTCGGCCAGGCCGACTAGCAGACCGACAGCAAACAGGGCTACCGTGTAGGGAACACGCGAATGGCGCAGCAACGACTTCAGCAAGGCACCGACCAGAAGACCGCCGATGGCAAGCAGCAGGGGCATGAGAAATGAGAATTCTTCCATAATGTGAGTGTTATTTGTATAGTTTAGTTGTTGAAAAGGTTAATGATTTAGGGAGGAGGGTTGAGGGGGAATTAAGAACGTAGAAAATGAAGAATGAAAAATGAAGAATGAAGAATGAAGACTATTCCTCAGCGTAAATATTAAAAGAGGTTTTGAGCGAAGCTAATGAAAAATGAAGAATTGATTACTCTCAACGCTAAACTTTAAACTCTCAACCCTAAACTCTCAACCTTCAACTTTTATTCACCACAGATAACGCAGATTGTCACAGATTAAAAATCCTTGTTTTTCCGTGTCATCCGTGCCTGAAACTCTAAACTCCAAACTTTTAATTTTTCACTTTTAGTTTTCAATTTAATCCTCCCTCAACCCTAAAACCTTAAACCTTTAATCCTGCCACCGCCTCGGCCAGCTGATCGAGTGCCTGCTTCAATGCTGCACGGGGACAGCCTACGTTGAGACGCATGAAGCCACGGCCGGGTTCGCCAAAGGTGGTGCCGGTGTTGAGTGCCAGGCGTGCCTTGTCGGCAAAGAGGCGTTCCAGTGCTTCTTGCTCCAGGCCTAACTGACGGCAGTCGAGGAAGACGAGGAAGGAGGCTTGCGGACGTATCATGCCGATGGCAGGGATGTGCTGGCGCAGATAGGATTCGGTAAAGTCAATGTTGCCCTGAATGTAGGCTAGCAACTGGTTGAGCCACTCCTCGCCATGCTCGAAGGCTGCCTTACAGCCGATATAGGCAAAAAGATGGCCTTCGCAGAATTCTCCGGCTTCCATGAACTGCTGGAAACGGGCGCGCAGGGTGTCGTCGGGCACAATGGCAAAGGAACTTTGAACGCCCGGCATGTTGAACGTCTTGCTGGGTGCCATGAAGGTGACGGAATTGGAAGCGGCTGCCGGACTGACCGTAGCAAAGGGATGATGCTTGTAAGGCGGCAGGGTGAGGTCGGCATGGATCTCGTCGGAAATGACAAGGGTACCGCTTTCCTGACAGAGTTCGGCTATGCGACGCAGTTCGTCTACGGTCCAGACACGTCCGCCGGGGTTGTGAGGATTGCACAGGACGAGGGCTTTGCAGCCTTGCAGGTCGTGACGAAGGCGGTCGAAGTCGATGTGGTAGTGTCCGTCGCGCAGGTCGAGAGGAGAACGGACTGCTTCACGCTTGAGGCGTTCGGTCACGAGGAAGAAGGGGTGGTAGACAGGAGTCATCACCAGGACACGGTCGCCGGGGTTGGTGAAGCAGAGCAAGGCAAAAGCCTGTCCGCGCACAATGCCGGGAACAAAGGTCAGCCAGTCGGGGCGTACTTCCCACTGATGGCGTTTCTGTAGCCAGTGGCAGATGGTGGTGTCCCAGCCTTCGCAGGGCATTGCATAGCCCAGTACCTCGTGTTCGAGACGTTGACGCAAGGCATCCATTACAAAAGGAGGCGTACGGAAATCCATGTCGGCCACCCACATGGCGGTCAGATCGTCACGTCCAAATGCATTCTTCATGCCGTCCCACTTCACTGAACCGGTGTGACGGCGGTCTATCAATTCATCGAAATTGTAAGTCATATATTTATAGGTTTGATCATTCGTTTTAAGTTTCGCAAGTTTATTAACGTATTAGTTGACAAGGCTTCAGTCAACAAGGATACAAGGCCGGGAATGCCCTGTTTGAAACACAGATTCCACTGATTATCAACGACTAAAAATATAAATCTGCGTTATCCGTGTCTATTCCCTAAACCCTCCACACTGAACCCTCAACTCTATCAAATTGGGAACCAGATAAACACGGCCACATCCCACACGGCATGGGAGACAATGATGGCTCCCAAACGCTGGGGGAACAGGCGGTAAAGGCCGCCCCACACAATGCCGGCTACCAGAGCTGCCATCAGCAGCATGAAGTTGCACGAACCGGCATGGACCAGTGCATAGAACGCCGTGGCGATCAGGAAACCGGTATTAGGATTCCAACGGCTGGAAAGCGTACGCTGCACATAGGCACGCCAGAAGATTTCTTCGGCGGGACCTATCAGGAAAAGCATGAGGGCGGATAGCAGCCAGGGCGACTCGCCTTCTTTCATGCCATAGATCAGGTTGACCTGCGGACGGGCAAAGTCGAAAAGCCAGGAGGAGACTTTATCGCCTGTCCAGAACACGCACCACAGGACAACGGCTATGAGGATGCCCAGCAATACTTCGCTTGCGCTCCACCTGACTCCATGCCACCAACCGGGATTGAAGCATGTGGAGAGAACGGAGAGTGTGAGGGCAGAAGCGGTCATCATCCACCAGAAATTGACGTAAGGAGCCGTGAGGGGGGAGAACATCACCGTCCACAGCACGGCTGCCAGTATGAGGGTAAATATCAGTTTTTTCACGAGAACAGACGGGCTAAAACAAACGACAGGGTGAAAAGCAGACTGAACATGAGCTGGAGCTTGGCAGTCAGTTCGTCGAGGCGGGAAATGCCTTCCATGCCCAGAACGGGATAACGGGACATCATACGGACATTGCCCAAGGCGGGAACCAGGGCAATCCATACCAGCATGGTCCACCAGGGGAACAGGCCACCGGCAGCACAACCGGCTATCCAGCCGAAGGGGAAAAGCACTTCGGCACAGTAAAGGTACATGGAGGCACGGCCACCCAGGGTCATGGCAAGGGTGGAGATATCGGCACGTACGTCGGTCTCGATGTCGCGCGTATTATTGGCGTGCAGGATGGCTACCGTAATGAGTCCTACGGGGACACCTGCCCACATGGTATTCCAGTCTGTCACGCCGGTGGCCACGTAAGCCGTACCCAGCATGGGCAGCAGGGCATAGGCTATGAAGATGACGACATCGCCCAGAGCGCGGTACTTCAGCGTGGGATAGAGCAAGGTGCAGGCCGCACCGCCGATGCCGATATAGAGCAAAGGAAGTCCTGTGCGGAGAAGCAGACCGATGCCGGCAATCAGGGCCACTGCCAGCAGCGAAAGGGAAAGGCGGTAGATCTCCTGCGGACGGAAAAGCCCTCCGGTCAGGGTACGTACACCGTGGGTATCTTCCCGGTCGACCCGATGCTTGTAGTCGAAATAATCGCTCCACGTATTGCCTGCGGCATGAAATACGATGATGTTGAGCAACGCCCATACACCATTGATCCAGTTCACCTCATAGCCCGCCCAATAGAGGTAGGCCAACGTCACCGCCACAGGCATGGCCGAGGCAGGAAACGACCAGGGGCGCACAGCCACCAGCCAGTCTTTCAAGGAATGTTTGTTCATAAAAGAATATTTTTTGGTTAGATTGTGGCAAATGTACGAAATATATTTGCCTCTCCACTCACCTTTTTTTTATATTTTTGCACCCCGATAAAAGAATGAATGTATGACGAAAGCCCTGTTTTTCGATATTGACGGAACGCTGGTCAGCTTCCAAACTCATGAAATACCTGTATCGGCCGTAGAGGCACTGGCAGCCGCCAAGGCTGAAGGTCACCGCATCTTTATTGCTACCGGACGGCCACGCATCATCATCAGTAACTTAGGTGCCTTGCAGGAACGAGGACTGATAGACGGATACATCACCATGAACGGCGCTTACTGTTTTGTGGGCGACGAAGTGATCTACAAGAGTCCCATACCTGTAACAGACGTTCGCACACTGACGGACTACTGCGCAAAGCGGGACATTCCCTGCATCGTGGTGGGTGAGAACGACATCTGTGCCTGCCAACCCGACGAACGGGTGCAGGAAGTGTTCTACGAGCATCTGAAAGTGACAGTGCCCATCCCTACACGCCAACTGCCTGATGCTGTAGAGGGAAAAGAGATTTACCAGTTGACTCCTTTTCTGGTGGAAAGCCAGGAACGGGAAGTCAGTCCGTATACGCCTAACTGCGAAATGGGACGCTGGCATCCGGCCTTTGTGGATGTGACGGCAAAGGGAAATACGAAGCAGAAGGGTATTGATGAGATTATCCGCCACTTCGGCATCCGGCTGGAAGATACCATTGCTTTCGGCGACGGTGGTAATGACATCTCCATGCTACGCCATGCCGGCATCGGTATAGCCATGGGCAATGCTGCCGACCACGTGAAAGCTGCTGCCGACTACGTGACCGATACGGTGGACAACGACGGAATAGCCAAAGCGATTGAACAATGGGTAATGAAAAATGGTAAATGATGAATTTTACCCTCATTCAACGTTATTCATTATTAATTTTTAATTATCCGTTTATCTCGCATTGACCTTCGTTCCCGACACCAGCAACCGTGAGTTTCAGGATGCACTGAACCTCGTGAAGTATACCCGCCAGTCGCTTTTCCTGACGGGGAAGGCCGGTACGGGCAAATCAACCTTCCTGCGCTACATCTGCGACAATGTACGCAAGAAACATGTGGTGTTGGCTCCTACAGGGATAGCAGCCATCAATGCCGGAGGCAGCACGCTGCACAGCTTCTTCAAGCTGCCTTTTCATCCGCTGTTGCCCGATGATCCGAACCTGAGTCTGCAGAAAGGCCGTATTCACGAATTTTTCAAGTATACCAAGCCTCATCGCAAACTGCTTCAGGAGCTGGAACTGGTCATTATTGACGAGATTTCGATGGTGAGGGCCGACATCATTGATGCGGTGGACCGGATACTGCGGGTTTACAGTCACAACTTGCGCGAACCCTTCGGCGGTAAACAGGTGTTGCTGGTGGGCGATGTCTTTCAGCTGGAGCCGGTCGTCAAGGGGGATGAGCGGGAAATACTGAACCGCTTCTACCCTACTCCTTATTTCTTTTCGGCACGGGTATTCGGCCAGATAGAACTGGTGTCCATCGAACTGCAAAAGGTATACAGGCAAAATGATCCGAAGTTTATCGGGGTGCTGGACCACATACGGAGCAACACGGCCGGAGCTACCGACCTGCAACTGCTGAACACCCGGTACGGTACGCCGATTGTCCAGTCGGAAGCCGACATGTACATTACCCTGGCCACACGCCGCGACAACGTGGACTACATCAACGACCGTAAGCTGGCCGAACTGCCCGGTGAACCTATGACCTTCTATGGAGAGATAACAGGCGAATTTCCTGAAAGCAGTCTGCCTACTCCGAAGGAACTGGTACTGAAGCCCGGTGCACAGGTTATCTTCATCAAAAACGATTACGACCGCCGCTGGGTGAACGGAACCATCGGTGTGGTGAGCGGCTTTGATCCGCTGGAAGGTACGCTGTACGTCGTAACGGACAACGGTACGGAATGCGACGTCAAGCAGGAGGTGTGGCGCAACATCCGCTATCGCTACAACGAGGAGAAGAAAGAGATAGAAGAAGAGGAGCTGGGCACTTTCCGCCAGTTTCCCGTCAGACTGGCATGGGCCATTACGGTACACAAAAGCCAGGGACTGACGTTCAGCCGTGTAGTCATCGACTTTACCGGTGGGGTGTTTGCCGGCGGACAGACGTATGTGGCACTGAGCCGATGCACTTCGCTCGAAGGTATCCAACTGAAGAAGCCTATCAGCCGTGCCGACATCTTTGTACGTCCCGAAATCGTACAGTTTGCCGAACGTTTCAACAACCGCCAGGCCATTGACCGCGCCCTGAAGCAGGCACAGGCCGATGTGCAATATGCTGCTGCGGCCAAGGCTTTCGACAAAGGAGATTTTGAAACCTTTCTGAACGAATTCTTCAAGGCTATCCATTCGCGTTATGACATCGAGCGTCCGGCTTCGCAACGCCTCATCCGCCGCAAGCTGAACATCATCAACACGCTGCGTGAGGAAAACCGTGCACTGAAGGCTGCTGCCCTGGAGAAAGAAAAGGCCTTGGTGAAATATGCCCGGGAATACATCACCATGGGGGACGAATGCCTGAAACATGGTATGCAGGAAGCTGCCATGCGTAACTATGAAAAGGCGGTTACCCTCTGCCCCAAGTTCAAGGAAGCCTGGAAGAAAATAAAGAAGCTGGATAAGGAGATGAGAAACAATAAAGGAGAAAAGGAGAATTAACCGATAGGTTGTCTCGGCACTCATCTTTCATCACCTTTTGATAAGATAGGAGGTGGCTCAGCAAAAAAAATTAAGCAAGCTTATTTTTTTGCATTCGACTTTCGCTATCTTTGGATAAGATAGGATGCGGTTCGGCAATCCCCAAAATAAGCAAGCTTGTTTTTGTATTGCGCTCACCTTTCACTATCTTTGCCCAAAGACTTAAAAAACATCTGTTTATGCTTCTGAAGCTTTATAACAAGAACAACAATCCTGCCGATCTGCAGCGCGTTGTCGACCTGCTGAACGACGGGGGACTCCTGATCTATCCGACCGACACCATGTATGCCATCGGCTGTCACGGACTGAAAGAACGCGCCATTGAGCGCATCTGCCGCCTGAAGGACATTGATCCGAAAAAGAACAACCTCTCCATCATCTGTTACGACCTGAGCAGCATCAGTGAATATGCCAAGGTGGATAATGCGACCTTCAAACTGATGAAACGTAATCTGCCGGGGCCGTTCACTTTCATCCTGAACGGGACGACACGTCTGCCCAAGATCTTCCGTAACCGGAAAGAAGTGGGTATCCGTATGCCTAACAATCCTATCATTCAGGAAATAGCCCGTCTGCTTGATGCACCCATCATGACTGCTACCCTGCCGTATGACGAGGATGAAGACATAGAATATGCTACCGATCCAGAACTGATCGATGAAAAATGGGGAGATATCGTCGATCTGGTGATTGACGGTGGTATCGGAGGAACCGAAGGTTCTACCGTAGTAGATTGTACGCAGGGAGAAGCCGAGATTGTCCGCCAGGGAGCGGGATGGCTGGAAGAGGGATAAAAAAATGAAGAACCGACTTTAATGAAGAATGAAGAATGTCGGCTTCGCCTCCGAATGAAGAATTTTATCCCGCAGGAAATTCTTCATTCTTCATTCCTCATTCTTCATTAAATATTTTACTTCAGCAGTGACTCGGGATCGAGATGATCGGCTTCGATATCCTTGAAGTAACGGTATGTACCAACTTTCAGTTCGTCGGTAGCGGCATCGTCGCAGATAATGATACCCTTTTCGTGCATTTGCAGCGCACTGATGGTCCACATCTGCATGACAGGACCTTCAACGGCATGATACAGGGCACGGGCCTTGTTGTGACCGTTAACGATAATCATTACTTCGCGGGCACTGAGCACGGTGCCGACACCTACAGTAAGAGCCGTCTTGGGCACTTTGTTCACATCATTGTCGAAGAAACGGGAGTTGGCAATGATGGTATCGGTAGTCAGTGTCTTCTGGCGTGTACGCGATGACAATGACGAACCCGGCTCGTTGAAAGCAATGTGTCCGTCGGGACCAATACCGCCCATAAAGAGGTCGATTCCTCCGTACGACTTGATCTTCTCTTCGTAACGGGCACACTCGGCGTCGAGGTCGGCAGCATTGCCATTCAGTATATTGGTATTTTCAGGTTTAATGTCAATGTGGCTGAAGAAATTGTTCCACATAAAAGAGTAATAACTTTCGGGATGCTCTTTCGGCAGGCCTACATACTCGTCCATGTTGAACGTAACAACATTCTGGAAAGAAACTAGTCCTTTCTTGTTCAAGTCAATCAGTTCCCGGTACATGCCCAGCGGTGACGAACCTGTAGGACAACCCAAAACAAAAGGTTTTTCCGGTGTGGGATTGGCAGCTTTGATTTTAGCGGCTACATAGTGAGCAGCCCACTTCGATACGGATTGATAATCCGGCTGAATGATTAGTCTCATGTCTGATTAATTTATAAGGTTAGTAATGATATCAAAAATTAATGGTTAATGATTAATGACTAATGGTTAATGAATGATGGTGGATGAAGAGGTGGAGTAAATTAAAGGGCCACTCTCATTGATCGTTTACCATTGATCATTAACCATTACCGATTATTTTCTGTCCTTCTTCAGGCGATCGGCCATGGCACGCGCCAGGTTCTCGCACTGTTCGTAAGTAATGTCTTTCATGGCCTGCTTCATCTCAACAGGGTCACCTACTATCTCCAGCTTGCTCTTCTCGGCAAATTCGGCCATACGTTTTACGGCAGCACCGGCCCAGGTAAACGAACCGAAATAGCCGAAATAACGGCCTTTCACCTCACGCAGCAATATTTTGGAAAGCAACGAATCGACTTCGGGATATATCTGGTTGCTGTACGTAGGACTGCCGACAATGAGACCACGGTATTTGAATATATCCATCAGAATGTACGAAGGATTGCTCTTGCTGACGTTGTGCATCACAATGTTCTTGATGCCCTGTGCGGACAGTTCGGCTGCAATGGCTTCGGCCATCTGTTCTGTATTTCCGTACATGCTGCCATAAGCGATGACAACACCTTCTTCAGCTTCGTAACGGCTGAGACGGTCGTAAACGCCTACCACACGGGCAATGTTTTCTGTCCATACCGGTCCGTGAGTGGAACAGATAGTGGTGATGGGCAGATGACCAAGCTTGGCCAGTGCTTTCTGCACAGGATTGCCGTACTTGCCCACAATGTTGGAATAATAGCGTACCATCTCGTCCCAATAGCGGTCCAGATTGATGCGTGTGTCCAGGAAACCGCCATCCAGCGTTCCGAAACAGCCGAAAGCATCGCCGGCAAACAGAATACCGTCAGTCTCGTCGAATGTCATCATCGTTTCGGGCCAATGCACCATTGGTGTCAGATAGAAACGCAATTTGTGATGTCCCAGGTCGAGGTATGACTCATCTTTCACCTCGTAACGGTCGCCCGTCACGCCGTAATAGCCTTCAATCATGCCGAACGTCTGCTTGTTGCCCACAATCACAATGTCGGGATAATGTTGCTTGATCAGGCGGATCGAACCGGAATGGTCAGGCTCCATGTGATTGATGATGAGGTATTGAATAGGACGGTCGCCTATGATACAACGGATCTTGCGCAGATAAGTCTCGAAGAAACAGGCATCTACCGTATCGACCAGTGCCACGATATCGTCGTCTATCAGATAAGAGTTATAAGAAACGCCGTAAGGCAGCGGCCACATACCTTCGAAAAGATGTTTGTTGCGGTCGTTCACTCCTACGTAATGAACTTTTCCTTTAATCAATGTTTTCTGATTCATAACATTATATAATTAGATGAATTCTACCTTCAAAATGCCACAAAAATACAAAAATTTTCTCATATATCATATTTCTTTCCCTGATAAGCCCCCAGCTGACGCATTCTTTTTTGCAGGCGGTGGTTGAACTCGTAGTTCTTCAGCCCCCAATCGGGGGCTACCAGCAGTTCCTTGGGCGACTGTGAAACAAAACGCTCCAGTACCAGGTCGGGACGCAAATGTTCTACATAATCGACAACCAGCTCCACATACTCGTCTACATCAAACAGATGAAAGTCTTCAGGCGCGTGTTCGTATTCGGCTGCCATACGGGTACCGCGTATCAACTGCAACTGATGCATCTTCAGCGTAGTGAGAGGCAAAGATGACACGGCTGCCGCCTGGGCTACAATGTCGGCATGCGTCTCGCCCGGCAAACCGAGGATGACGTGTCCTCCGGTCAGAATGCCACAGGCAGCCGTACGCTCCACCGCATTACGGGTCACTTCGAACGTATGTCCGCGGTTGATGCGACGCAGAGTGACGTCGGACGTCGACTCGATGCCATATTCAACAATCAGGAACACCTGACGGTTCAATTCTTCCAGATAATGCAACAGAGAATCGGGCATGCAGTCGGGACGGGTACCGATCACCAGCCCTACTACATCATCCACCGACAAGGCTTCCTCGTACTTACGCTTCAGTGAGTCCAGTTCGCCATACGTGTTGGTATATGCCTGAAAATAAGCCAGGTATTTCATTTCGGGATATTTATGCGCAAAAAACACCTTCCCTTCTTCCAATTGCCGGGTAACACTTTTCTCTGTCCGGCAATACTCAGGATTGAACGTCTGGTTGTTGCAGTAAGTGCAACCGCCATAGCCTACCGTTCCGTCACGGTTGGGACAAGTGAAGCCGGCATTCAGCGAAATTTTCTGTACCTTATAGGGAAAGTAACGCTTCAGAAACGTGGGAAAATCATTATAAAGGACTGACATATTCTCTGTATTATTCATTATCTGCGGACAAATGTAAGAAATACCCTGCAAACAGGCAACCTTTACAGCACCGTCCGACTTCTCCAGCTGATGCGAACTTGCAGATATCACAAAATCTTACGAATATTGCAAACCAGCCAATATCGTACCTCCACTTTAGGAGGAGTATAGAAATGAAAACAATACAATAACCCTACCGGCTCAACAGGCCGATTAAAACCTCAACTTTACATCATGCAGTCAAAAAAAAATTTTATGGATTACATGGCATCGATTATCACCGACCTTCACGACGCGGAACGTATGGGCACAGAACATGTATACCAAAGCACTCGCAACCGAATCAACGATTTCATCAACGGTTCGACACTCTCTTTCAACGACATCACCACACTGTGGCTTCAAGCGTTCCAAAATTACCTGCTGAAACGCCAACTCAGCTGGAACACCATATCAACTTACATGCGCATACTGCGCGCTGTCTACTACCGTGCTGTCGACGATGGACTAGCTCCGTTCCGCCCACGACTGTTCAAAGGTGTGTACACCGGCATACGGGGCACAACAAAGCGTGCTATCGGCGAACAAACACTCCGGCAATTGAAGCTCCCGACCGGCAAATCCGAACGACTGGAGAACGCACGACAACTCTTTATGCTACTCTTCATGCTGAGAGGGATTCCTTTTGTCGACATCGCCTACATGCGCCGCCGCGACCTGAACGGCAACATGTTGACCTATCGCCGCAGGAAGACGGGCGCCTGGCTCAGTGTACACATAGAGCCCCAAGCAATGCAGCTTATCGAACACCTCAAAAACAATAATCCTACCTCGCCTTACCTGTTCCCCATTATCAGTACAACGGGAGCCGAAGGCTACAAACAATACTGCAATGCCTTGAGATGCTTCAACTACCGGCTGAAGCAACTGGCCGACAATCTGCAAAGCAAAGACGTAAAACTAAGCAGCTACACAGCCCGCCATAGCTGGGCCACGCTAGCCAACTATCATAACTTCCAGCCGGAACTTATCTGCAATGCCATGGGACACTCATCGGTCAAAGTCACCGAAACCTACTTCAAACGACACACCGATGAACAAATACACGAAATGAACCACCGCATCCTTACCCAACTGTTAGACGATTCTGCTTTCCCACAGCCACCCCATAACCAAGCAGGGTAAAAGAAAAGCTACACCGACGAAGTATACAAACAACGAACGAATCACGAAGCTTAGTAGAATTAAATGATAGAACAAAAAGAAAAGTTTCCGTTACTTTGTAGTTAACGGAAATTATTCATTTGGATGCAAAGGACGTATTTTTTTACTTATTTACCAAATTCATTCAAGCATTTAACATTGTAAATAAAAAAAGTATCATCAGTTAACATATTTTCTAGCAATCTCTTCTATGCTCAAAAAGAGAGACTTCATGCTTTTAAGATTGCTCTTTACAGATTTCCTATTGATATAATTGGCTTTAGAATACATATTTATTTTGGCTGTATATGATGGAAAACTGCCGGATCTACATGTCTGTACATGAATAAGGGAGTTTAATGAACGATGCATATTCATTGCTGGGTTTCAGTCGATTAATCTCTTAGTACATCAAAAAAAGGAATTCCAATACGCTAAATTAGAAATGTAAAACATACTCCCGCTTCTTTTTAGTAAAAGTAGGATATATAATAAGGTACAACATTGAAGCTATACAGGTATAATTTCCGTTAACTACAAAGTAACGGAAAGGAAAAAAGCTTCAATGAAAATATATTTCTATGCATAAAGTATGGTATTTTGCTTTAATATGCCTGTTCCTACCGTTCAACATCATGGGACAGAAAAAACAGGCAGAAACGCCACGTTCAGCAGTTGAGCAGTCGGCCGATTCTATCATCCTATTCCGCTTTCTGCCGGGTCAGCCTACCTTCTATTCACCACATGGGGAAAACGACATCGCCATCGAGAAAGCCGCCTGCCTCATCGACCAGCATCGCGACGTCATCGTCCGCGGCGATGCCCGCATCGTGATTCACGGATTTTGTGGCTATTATCCCACCCGAGCACAAAACCTGGCATGCGCCAAGGAACGGAGCAATCAGGTGAAATCGTGGTTCATCACCCACCACGGCATGAAAGAGGAATACTACCATACAAGCAACTTCAGCCAAAGCTACCAAGGCATCAACGATGTCGTGGCGTTGATTGGGCTGGAATACAAAACGGGCTATCTGGCTCACCCCGAACCGCAAGCGGCTCCTCCTGCGGAGCCTGCACCCGAAGACAGTGTTGCCGTCATCCCTGTTGCGGAAACAGCCGATACCGACATCGTGGACGAACCAACCGAACAACCTGAACCTAGCACCATTATACCTACCCAGCCCACGAAACGCGAATTCACACCAACCTCGTGGTACGTCAAGTCGAATCTGCTGTACGATGCCGTGTTGATGCCCTCGCTCGAAGTGGAATACCGCTTCAACCAGCGATGGTCGGCCGCCGTCGAAGGCAACATGGCCTGGTGGCACAACAACGGCAAGCACCGCTACTACCAGCTGGCCACCATCGTGCCCGAAGTGCGCTACTGGTTCCGTCCGCAAGGCGAGCGTCGCGGACACTACCTGGGACTATTCGGAGGAGGAGGCTGGTACGACTTGGAGAATAAAAACAAAGGCTACCAGGGCGAAGGCGGCATGGTGGGCATCAGCTACGGCTACCAGTTCCCCGTAGGCAAGCACTTTGCCTTCGAAGCCGGCATCGGTGTAGGCTTCCTCACCACCAAGTACGACGAATACCTCCCTATCGACGGACACTACGTCTACCAGCAGACCAGCCGAACCAACTACGTCGGCCCGCTGAAACTGAAATTTGCATTCGTGTGGAACATTGGCCGCAGCGCGGAGAAAGGAGGAAGAAAATGAAGACTATTATAATGAGAAATGAAGAACGAAGACTATTCCTCTACAAAAAGAGTTCAAAGCGGTTTTGTGCGAAGCAAATGAAGAATTTGTTCTGCCACCTGTTGCTGTCCGCGCTGGTGGTGTCCTCCTTGAGCGGATGCCGCAAAGACCTTTGCTTCAACCACGACGAACACTCACTCAGTGTGAAAATCGACGTTGCCGCCGACTGGGAGCTGGAATGGGAACGCACTTACGACTTCGACTGGCAAGAACTGTGGGACGAAGAATGGGGACACGCATACGACGACCTGCGACCCGAAGCAGCCAAAGGTATCCGTGCCGTAATCTACCACGCCAATGGCAGCTTCAGCGAAAGCAACCTGCCACAGGCAGGCGGACGGCTGCCCATGCCCGAAGGAACGCACGACGTGCTGCTCTACAACAACGATACCGAATACATCGTCTTCGACCGCCTGAGCACGGCAGCCACCGCAACAGCCACTACACGGGGTGTGACGCGAAGCAGCCTCGGAGAACTGCATGCCGGCGAACGAACCGTGAACCAGCCCGACCAATTGTACGGATGCTACGACGAAGAATACACCGCCCAGCGCACCCTGCAACCCGTGCCCTACCCCGTAGTGATGCACCCGCTGACCTATACATATTATATAAGGTATAAGTTCGACAAAGGATTGCAGTATGTAGCACTGGCACGCGGCGCACTGGCCGGTATGGCCGAAAGCGTCTACCTGAGCGACGGACACACGGGCGACCAGGCAGCGACCGTCCTCTTCGACTGCGTGCTGACCGACTGGGGCGTAGAAACACAGATGCAAAGCTTCGGCGTGCCCAACTACCCGGGCGACCACTATACCCGCGCCGACGGCTCCTCGGCCCACTACCTGCTCAATCTGGAAGTACGCCTGCAAAACGGCAAAATACTGAGCTACGAGTTCGACGTCACCGACCAGGTGAACGGACAGCCGCGCGGCGGAGTAATCAGCGTGGACGGCATCGTGGTGTCCGATGAAGACGGCACCGAAGGTTCCGGAGGCTTCGACGTAGACGTAGACGGATGGGGCGACCAGATAGACATACCGCTGCCGATAGGGTAAGGCCTCACCCCCGACCCCTCTCCCAAGGAGAGGGGAGAAGTGTGCGAAGAGGAGGAAGGTGAAGAATAGGGAGACATTGCGAAATGATTGTGTTATAAAATAATTGTTTAACTAAATTCTTTAAAGTATGAAGAAAAGTCTATTTCTGCTTGGAGTGGCTGTAGCAGCCCTGACAAGCTGTACGAACAACGAAGTAATGGAGGTGGCCGAGAACCGCGCCATCGGGTTCAGCTCGTTTGTAGGCAATACAACGAAAGCTGTGACAGAATTGAACAAAGATAACCTGAATAAATTCTTTGTCTTTGGAAACTATGGAACAGGTACATGGACACCTGTGTACACCAATGTAGCTGTTAATGGTGGAAATGTAGGTGATAATAGTGAATGGACCCCAGAATTAACTGCTTATTGGCAAACCAGCCAAGCATATCGATTTGCAGCTTATTCCGATGGTGGAAACAAATTTGCGAATGCCTCTTTCACTCCGGCAGCACAAGCGCTGACACTTACAGGTTATACAGTTGGTAGCAACGATTTGATAGCAGCCATTCCTACTGAAATAACAAGTAACGCCGATGCTACTAAAAATGAAGATGTAAACCTTTCGTTTTATCACATGTTGTCGCGAGTGAAATTTACTTTCACTAATACAGATTCTTATGATTATACGATGGCTATCTCTAATATAAAAGTCAACGCCATCAAGACAGCTACGGGTAAATATACATATAATGTTGGCGGAAATACAATTGACTGGACAGAGAGCACTTCTACTGGCGATTATGATTTTGGAACATTGTCTGATATTGCACAGGCCGTAAATCCAGACGGTAGTACACACAGCGTTGAATTGTTTGTTATTCCACAAAGTAACGCCGCACTGGAAGTTACTTTTGATGCTGCATTCTCTGATGCTGCAGGAGAAATAGCAAAAGGTACATTTAAAGGATCGCTAAGTTACACCGGAACAGGATCATCAGCTACTACTGCATGGGCTCCCGGTTATATGTACAACTATACTGTTGAAATCAACGGTAGCACTATTGATCCTACTTTGAATCAGAAAGTTATCAAGTTCAATGTAGATGCAGTTGAAGGCTGGGAAGATGATGGTAACCAAGATGTCACTCCATCAAAGCAATAATCAACCCTAATCAATTCCATAGCCCGGCCGTGCCTGACCGCCCGACCGGGCACTAAGGGGCACCGAGCCCCAAGCAAACAGCATTAGAAACTTATTAAAAGAAAGGAGAACCGAACCATGGCACAAAACCCGTTTACCCTCGACCTCAACCTGAAGGCCTATCCCAACACGCTGACGCCCGACGTGGCCGACGACTACACCGTCCGCGTGGACACACAAAGCACACCCCTGACACTGGACGACATAGCCCGCGTCACCGCCGAACGCCTGGGCGAAGAAACCGTCAAGATACGCGCCGCCCTGCAAGTGGGCATGGAAGTGATGGCACAGGCCGTAGCCAGCGGTTTCTGCGTCTCCACCCCCTTATGCTACGCACAGCCCATGGCCAGCGGCGTAGTGATGGAGCACGAACTGTCGCAACCCGTCGACCGCGAAAAAATCCGCGTCTACGCCTCCTTCCGTCAGGGTAGTGCCATGACCGAAGCCATCGGCCAAGCCAAGCTGCAACTGTTCCTGCAGCCCGCTGCCACAGGTCCCTACATCGCCGGCATGACCAGCGCCTTCTTCAACGAACAGTCCGCAGCGGGCGGCGCCGTCACCCGCGTGCCCCTGCCCATGGAAGCCGGAGGCATGGCCGTCATCACCGGAAACGGGCTGAAAGTAATAGGTACCGACCCCTCGGTGGGCGTCACCCTGACCTCCGTGACGGAGCCATCGACCAAGTTCTTCATCCCCGCCGCCAAAATCTCGCCCAACACGCCCAAGAAGCTCCAGTTCGTGCTGCCCGCCGGCGTCACCGAAGGCGAATGGACAGTGAGCGTCACCACCCAATACGCAGGTAGCTACCAGACGAAGGAGCCACGCACCTTCACCCTGCCCCGCCCCATCACCATCGGCGAAGTGCCCGAAGGTGGAGGCGGCAGCCAAGGCGGACAAGGAGGCGGCGGTGACGACGGCGAAGACCCGCTGGGCTGACCCCGCACCCCTTCACACCCGTTGGAGCGAACGCTCGAAAGCTCTTCGAGCGATCGGTCGACACCCTTTCGAACGACCGTTCGAAACCCCATCGAGCGCCCGTTCCAACGACGTTGAAATGACCATTCCAACGACTATGAAATAAAAAATCGTACAAACTCCGTAACCAAAGACAATGAAACAAACATATATCCTCACCTCATTACTCTGCCTGACCGTCCTGCTGATGCCAGGCTGCACCTCGCCCATCGGCAGCGGCGACGATCCCTCCCCTTCCACCCTTGCCATCAACTTCGGCACGCCACAGGCCGATACGCGCGCGGCAGTAAATTCGTCTGCCGACATGGGCAACTTCAGCGTATGGGGCGGATATGACGGCAACAACGTGTTCAACCAAGTAACTGTCCACTCCCCCGGCTGGACATACGATGGCGGCACACGATACTGGATTCCGGGGAAGACGTATAACTTCTACGCGGTGCATCCGGCAGGTGTCGGCAGCTGTGACAGTGACGGCACCATCACGATAGAAGACTTCGACTGCTCGAAGACGGGCAATGAGGCGGTGGACTTGATGACGGCGAGGGCGACGGGATTGGAAGGAAGCGAAGCACCGATGGTGGGGCTGAAGTTCGGGCATGAGTTGGCGCAGGTGAAAGTAAGCGTCGAAAGCAACGGCGCAACCGTAGACAACCTGAAAGTCTACGGCGTAAGCTACAAAGGCAAATTCAACTCCGGCAGCACGCCTAAATGGACTGTTACCGAAAAGGCAGAAGAGAATATCACTCCGCTTTCAGGAACCACAGCGCTCGACATGCTCCTGCTTCCTGCAACCGATTTGACTGATGCCAAGCTGAAAATAACTTACCACTACGGAAGCGATACATCCGCTACCCGCACCAACGAGGCATCACTCGCCATTGCCGAAGGTTGGGCGGCAGGTCAACAATACCACTACAAGGTTTCCATTGTTGCCGGCAAACTAACGATTACCGTAACGGTAGCAGACTGGAAAGAAGAAGACACCTCCGTGTCGTGGCAATAACATAAGAAAACAAGGAAAAGAAACAACCATATGAGACACTTATCTTATCAGTACATCATGGCCCTGCTGGCCGCCTGCCTGCTATCGGCAACCTTCATCGGCTGTACCAACGAGGCCAACGAGCCGATAGCTGACGGACGTACGGCCACCATCCGGCTGAACATCCCTATGCTCGAAGCGGGCACACGCACCACACCGCCCACCAAAGACCAGGAATCAAAAATCAACCACTTGCGCGTCATCATCCTGTCGCAGGGGGCAACCAGCATCAACCAAACATTTACCGCTGATGACCTTACGGGCGGCAGCATCACGATAGACAACGTGCCCGTAGGACCGGTACAGATGTATGTCATCGCCAACGAAGCGAGCTTGGGCAAGGACTACAGCGACCTGGCCAAGCTGCAAGAGGATATCACAAATGTAGACGGTACACGTAAGGTCTTGATAAAAGATGAATCGCGCACCTACTTCCCCAAGCGTGGATCAGAAAAGGAATTTCCGTCAACAGGTCTACCCATGGAGTGGATGGGCGAGCTGACTATCGCTCCACCTACGGATACAGCGCAGACAATCGAAATAGAACTGGTGCGTGCGGTGGCAAAGCTGAATATCCTAATGAGCAATGCCCTGACCACGCCAATCGAAATTAGCGAAATGACGTTTGGCAAATTTTTCGGTGACCGTCTTTACCTATTCGGCACACAAAAGCTTGATGTACCTACTGACACGAGCTACGAAACTTACAGCTACTCAAGTATAAGTATCCCCATCAATGGTGGCGAAACTGTGCAACTGGCACTTTATATTTATCCGTCATTTGCATGGACAGAGGGTACGCAGATTTCGCCCTACAACATCGGGTTTAAAACAAAAACAGGTAAGGAATATAAACCCCAATCTTTTGTAAACGACTATGGTGCCCTCAACTCCATAGCCCGCAACACGCAGATCAACATACATGCCACGCTCAGCACGTCGGCCAATGTGGAGATAAGCTTCGAGGTAGTACCTTGGGTGGGGAAGAGCGTGGAGGTTCCACCGTTTAATTAATAAATGTACAGTGATTAATATAAAGATATGAAAGCAAGCAAATATTTACAAATGATAAGCCTAATGCTGGCACTGGTGGCGGTGTCGTGCGTCGACGATACATTTGTCGACAACCGTAACCGCATCGTAGAAGGGCTTCCAGCCAGCGTGCAGATCGGGTTCCAGGCCGAGGAAAGCCCGATAATCACCCGTTCCGAGCAGAATGCCGAATACGAAAACCGGGTGGATAATATATATGTATTAGTATTCGACGGGGCGGGCGACCGACATTTTGGCAAATTCTGTACCGATGGCGACGGACTGAGCTATGTTGACGGTACTACCGGGCACAATTCAGGAACCGTCTTTTTCACAACTACCTCGCTGAATGATGCACGCATCGTGGGCATTGCCAACCTGACGACTACGACTACTTCGACATCATACAGCATCACGAAAGAAACACTCGATGGCATCCAGAACTTGAACGAGCTGAAGGCACTTGTCATGAAAATGAAGAGCAAGTCGGTTTACCGCGGCGCCCTGTTCATGATGACCGGCTATGCCAAGGATAAGAACAACCCCGACAGCGAAGTGGTGACCATCCCCGGAGGTGAAGGCAGCACGCAAACCTTGAATGCTACCCTCAAGCTGGAGCGTACCGATGCCAAAGTGAAATTTGTGGTCAAAACCCATCCCAATCCTCCCACCGGAAAAGAGTGGACAGAGTTCTCCTTCCTGCCAAAAACATGGAAGGTGAAGCGGGTGCCCATGCAGTCGTATGTATTGAAGGCTGAAACCGGCGACTATGACGACGCTACGTATGCCACCTATTTCAATACCCCAGCCATACCGTTCGAGGAAATCACCCGCAACGCGACCGATGCCAATCTATACGACGGCGGTAGCTTTGTGTTCTATATGCCCGAGAACAAAAAAACGCCGCAGAAAGAAATAGCCTCCACCGGCGACGCTAACGCCGATTATGCCGGACGTGAAGCCTGGGACGGTGAAGACGAGGAAGGCGACAAGAAGTTTACGAATGCCAATGCCAACTCCACTTACGTAGAAATGACCGGAACACTTTCCTACAAGGACAACGACGGACAGCAGGTGAGTGCTGATGTGCGCTTCACAGTGCACCTGGGCTATGCTTCGGGCAGTGCCAACGACTACGACACCGAACGTAACGGATACTATACCTACACAGTAACGGTAAGGGGAATAGATGATATTATTTGGGAGGTGGAAAAACACAACGACCGCCGCCCCGGCTACGAGGGAGACGTGGTATATAGCAGCGACCAGATATTTGAGTTCGACTCGCACTACGACCGCTGCCTCATCAAGCTGCACAAATCGGATATTAAGGACGGTATGAAATGGAGTGTCAACACCCCCTTCAGTCGTGGCATACACGAAATGAAAGATGAAATTCCACAGGAAATGCGCGACTATCGTTGGATTAAGTTTGCCGTAAATAGAGAATACGGAGAGGAGGATCCGAACAAATACGTGAAGTATCCGGGCGACCAAAACTATAATGACCCGTACCCGATGCCTGACGCAGCCAATGATCAGCCATCTCCTTATTATCAAGCCTTAGGTTATGGAAGTGCCCGCTTGCGCGACATTGACCAGCTGATAAAATACCTGCAAGAGGAAGCAGCCAAAACGTCCTCTACCATCTTTGACGACCAGGGCTATGTGGCCATCACTGTCTTTGTAGACGAGAACCTCTATTTCAACCACCCGCTAACGAATGATTCGGGCGATAATAAGCGCTCGTTGTGGAAACTGACAGCCGACAAGGAAGACCGGCAGATGCACATCATAGCAGGCGGATCGGAGTATAGCGATGACGGCAATTCGAGCATCGTACACTCCAAGTTCTCTTTCAAGCAGCGCACCATCCGTACCATATACAATGTAGACAAGGAAGACCTGACCACGGCCTGGGGGCTGGAGTCCAGAATGGAGACGGGACGCTTGATAACCGGCGATGTATCGCAAGGCACAGACACCCGCAACGGACGTGCCAATTGCCTGAAATGGCTGGTAGGGAAAAAATGGACTGACATCATAGAAACATCGGTAAACCAGATTTCGGACAATGCTTTAAAAGAAAATTGGAGAAATGCGGCATATGCTTGTATGCTAAGAAACCGCGACTTGAACGGAAACGACATCATAGAAGCCAACGAAGTTCGTTGGTATCTGGCCAGTATCGACCAGCTGACCGACATCTATCTGGGTGAATTTGCGCTAGACGAACAGTCGCGCCTGTATCCCAGCAATGCGACAGACAGGGAAAATATGGTGCGTTGGCACTATACGTCCAGTTCGTATAACTCAGCTGATAGAAATGCCTGGGTACTTTGGGCTGAGGAAGGCGCTTCACGTGGCTCTTACAGTGATAGTTACAGTGCTATGAAAGGTAGGTATTCTTATCGTTGTGCCCGTAACTTGGGACTCTCGCTCGATACCCCGGATGAAATACCTACCGACTTGGTTTCTGTAACGAAAGAATCCGATGGCAGTTATCTGATTGATGTAACTAATATGAACGTAAAAGCGCGTCGCACCAATTATGAGGTATCCCCTTTGCCCCTGCATGACGAACGTGATCCTGATAATAGGCCGTATGTCAAGTTTAGGGTACACAAAGATGCTTTTGGTGGAGATGGTAAGACTCCATACGTTGATGATTGGAATACTTGGCCTCGTGAAGATGAGTGGAATGATTATCCCTGGAAGCACTATCAGACCTATAACGGATATCCAGCCGGATACCGTATTCCCAACCAGCGAGAACTGCTCATCATGACCACTCGAATGCCTACAGATGCATGGCCAACTTTTCATGATGAAGGCTTCCTAGATCAATCTGAAATAAGGCCTAATTATATTTGTCAAACAGCATTCTCATTAAAGGGAATTTCTCCTTACAACGACTTGCGAGAAGGCTTCCTTTGGAATTCAAAGGATGGTGTTTTCTTCTTGCAAAACAATACTAATGATGAAGGTTATGTCCGTCCCGTGCAGGATGTACGTGAATAATATAATATCCCCGCCGTGAGGCGGATCCTTTCCTTATATCGCTTAGCGAAGCGAGCGGGAAAAATGCTTATTTATCGAAATAAGCAATTGTTTGTTTTGTTTAGCAAGCCATACGGTCACAAGCCGTGTGGCTTGCTTTTTACGTTGATTTTCACTACATTCGCAACCGAAACCATAAAAACATGCCGCATGAGATACCTGGACCCTAAAGCAGACTGGCCTTTCATAGAAACATTTGGAAAACATCCTGACCTCACCATCTGTTTTCTGAATGCACTTCTGCCATTAGCGGAGAACGAATACATTACAGAAATAGAATATCTGCCGGTTCATCTCATGCCCCAAACGCCACTCAAAGATCACAGCATCGTAGATGTGCGCTGTCGTGACGAACGCGGACGCATATTCATCGTCGAAATGCAGATGTTGTGGTCGCCCGCCTTCATGCACCGGGTGCTGTTCAACGTTTCCAAAGCATACGTCCGTCAATTGGGCAGCAACGAAAAGTACGAACTGCTGCAACCCGTCTATTCGCTCAACCTCGTGAACGACGTGTTTATGCCCGACGTGGAAGGCTACTATCACGACTATCGCATCGTGCATATCGAACATTCCGACAAAATCATCGAAGGCCTACGCTTCATCTTTGTGGAACTGCCAAAATTCAAGCCGCAAACCTTCAGTGAGAAGAAAATGCATGTGCTCTGGCTGCGTTACCTCACCGAAATCAACGAAAAGACACGCGTCATCCCTCCAGAACTAATGGAAAGCCCAGAAATCAGAAAAGCAGTGGAACAAATTGAAGAGTCAGCTTTCAGCGACGCGCAGTTGGAAGGATATGACAAGTTCTGGGACGGCGTAAGAGTGGAAAAGACGCTGATAAGCGATGCATTGAAAAAAGGGCTTGCTGAAGGAAGAGCTGAAGGAAGAGCTGAAGCAACGGGAAATAGCTCGTAACTTGAAAGCGCTGGGACTGGACGTAGCATCCATCTGCCAAGTAACGGGACTCACACCCGAAGAAACGGAAAATCTATAATCTAAAAGCAAGCCATGCGGACACAGGCCGTATAGTTTACTTTTTACGCTGATTTTCATTTTATTCGCAACCGGATCCAACCTATTAAAAAAACGACCTCATATGGCACAAAGCAAATATATCCGTTTTGACTGGGCTATGAAACGCCTGTTACGCAATAAAGTGAACTTCGGAGTACTGGAAGGGCTGCTCACCACACTGTTGGGTGAACGTATCACCATACAGAAGCTGATGGAAAATTCTATAGAGGATTCTCAGGATAAATTCAGTTTCGCCAATATGATTGTAACTAACGAAAAGCAGGAAACTTTTTGGATTGAAATACAAAACCATAATGAATACGCGTATTTTGAAAGGACTATTTTCGATATTTCCCAATGTTTATATAATTACATCACATCAAAAAGCAACTGTTACAAAGTGCGCAAAGTATACAGTGTAAACATTGTATATTTCACATTAGGCCACGGAACAGATATAGTATATCACGGAAAAACTGAATTCAGAGGGATACATAATGGTGAATTACTGGAACTAAGTCCGTTCCAGAAACAGACTTTCAAAGTGAACGAAGTCAGTCAGCTGTATCCAGAATACTATATTTTAAAAGTTAATGACTTCAACCGTGTAGCCAAAACGCCATTAGAAGAATGGATTTACTATCTGAATACAGGAGATGTGCCTGAAGGTGCCTCTGCACCCGGATTGGAAGAAGTCAAAGAAAGATTGAAACTGGATCGTATGACCAAAACAGAACTGGATGCTTATTATCGCCATCTGGACAACATTGTCATTTTACGAGATAATATTTTTACAGAAAGAGAAGAGGGAAGAGCTGAGGGAAGAGCTGAGGGACGAGCTGAAGGAAGGGCTGAAGGAAGGGTTGAAGGTGAAAGAATAAAACAACTGGAAATAGCACGTAACCTGAAAAAACTGGGATTAAACACAGAAGCTATTTGTCAAGCCACAGGTTTATCTCTCCAGGAAGTAGAAGGTTTGTAGTTATTCCACAAATTTTGATATAGACTCAAATTAAAAGAAAAAAATATCATCATTAATAGAATTTACGTATTCCATCCCATAAATATTCAACAGGAGAAAACACTTCAAAAGAGCATCTTTGCCAAAAAGGAGCTTTGCGGCTTGCTTTTCGGCCAAGAATGTGTACCTTTGCCCTTGTCAACCCTAAAGGAAAAACTATCATGAGACAAATAAGCATCGTATTTCTTCTCTGCCTGCTCACACTGACAGGCTTTGCCCAAAACGGCCAAACAAATATCGAACTAAAAGATATCGTGTCCGGACAATATCGCGCCGAAAATATTTATGGCGTTATCCCCATCCCGGGTGATGGCGAACACTATTCGCAGATGAATGCTGATCGGACACAAATCATCAAATACTCCTTTAAAACCGGCAAACAGGTAGAAGTACTATTTGACGCAACAACTGCACGTGAGTGTCCGTTCAAGACATTCGACAGTTACAGCTTCTCGCCAGACGGAAGTATGCTGCTCATTGCTACAGAAACGACTCCCATATATCGCCGTTCGTACACAGCCGTACACTATCTGTACAGTCTGAAACGCAACATCGACGGTAAAATCAACAACGTTGTAGAACGCCTTTCGGACGGAGGACCGCAACAGGTACCCGTATTCTCGCCGGACGGAAGTATGGTAGCCTTTGTGCGCGACAACAACATCTTCCTCGTAAAACGTTACTTCGGCAACAGCGAAAGCCAGGTGACAAAGGACGGCAAACGCAACGAAATACTGAACGGTATCCCCGACTGGGTTTATGAAGAGGAGTTTGCCTTCAACTGTGCATTGGAGTTCAGTGCCGACAGCAAAATGCTGGCTTTTATCCGCTTCGACGAAAGCCAGGTACCCTCCTACTCGTTCCCCCTCTTTGCCGGACAGGCTCCGCACATCAGTGCTTTCGAGAAATATCCGGGTGAATACACCTACAAATATCCCAAGACAGGCGAAGCTAACTCGAAAGTAAGCGTACACACTTTCGACATCAAGACGAAAGTAACCCGTAAGATGCAGGTTCCATTGGACGAAGATGGATACATTCCCCGCATCCGCTTCACACAAGACCCGAACAAACTGGCCATCATGACACTGAACCGTCACCAGAACCGTCTTGACCTGTACTTCGGCGATCCGCGCAGTACGGTCTGTAAACTGGCTTTGCGTGACGAAAGTGATACCTATATCAACGAAAGCGTATTCGACAATATTGTTTTCTACCCCGAACACTTCAGCTTTGTCAGCGAACGCAGCGGTTTCAACCACCTCTATTGGTACAGTATGGGAGGTAATCTGGTAAAACAGGTGACCGACGGACAATATGAAGTAAAAGAATTCTTAGGTTATGCACCCGAAGAGGGAGCCTTCTATTTCACAAGCAATGAAGAAAGTCCGATGCGTACAGCAGTCTACAAAATAGACCGTAAGGGCAAGAAAATCAAGCTGTCTACTAAAGAAGGAACCAATAGTGCACAATTCAGTACGGACATGAAATACTTCATGAACCGCTATTCGAATGCCAATACTCCTACCGTAATCACTTTGAACGACAATACAGGAAAAGTACTGACCACCCTGGTAGACAATGCTTCGCTGAAGAAGAAACTGGCAGCCTGCCAGATGCCACAAAAGGAATTCTTCACTTTCCAGACTTCGGAAGGAGTGAAACTGAATGGCTGGATGCTGAAACCCGCCAATTTCTCAGCTTCCACAAAGTATCCTGTCATTCAATACCAATACAGCGGCCCTGGATCGCAAGAGGTGAAGGATGCCTTCAACATCAGTTGGGAGAATTATATGGCTTCGCAAGGATACATCGTAGTTTGTGTAGACGGACGTGGCACAGGTGGACGCGGTGCTGAATTTGCCAAATGTACTTACCTGAACTTAGGTGTAAAGGAAGCTCGCGACCAAGTGGAAACAGCCCTCTATCTGGGTACGCTGCCGTATGTAGACAAGAATCGTATCGGCATCTGGGGATGGAGCTTCGGAGGCTACATGACACTGATGAGCATGAGCGAAGGCAGACCGGTGTTCAAAGCGGGTGTAGCTGTAGCGGCTGTCACCGACTGGAACTATTATGATACCATCTACGGTGAACGTTTCATGCGTACTCCCAAAGAAAACGGAGAAGGTTACAAAGCCTCTTCGGCCATTACACGTGCCGACAAACTGAGCGGAAACCTGTTACTGGTACATGGTATGGCCGATGACAACGTACACTACCAGAACTGTGCTGAATATGCCGAACAGCTGGTTCAGCTGGGCAAGCAGTTTGATATGCAAATCTACACCAACCGGAACCACAGTATTTTCGGCGGTAATACACGTCTGCACCTGTACACCAAACTGACTAATTTCTTCAAAAATAACCTTTAAGATTAATGGAGAATGAATCATTCTCCATTATCTATCATCAATCTTAATCATCGAAATGGAAAGAGTACGCAAGCCCGAATGGCTGAAAATAAATATCGGTGCCAACGAACGCTACACCGAAACCAAACGTATTGTAGAATCCCACTGCCTGCACACCATCTGCAGTAGCGGCCGTTGTCCCAATATGGGCGAATGCTGGGGAAAAGGGACTGCCACTTTTATGATAGGCGGCGACATCTGTACCCGAAGCTGTAAATTCTGCAATACGCTGACCGGGAAGCCTCTGCCCCTTGACCCAGGTGAGCCGGCACACGTAGCCGAATCTGTTTCGCTGATGAAACTGTCGCACGCAGTTGTCACCTCGGTAGACCGTGATGACCTGCCCGACCTTGGAGCTGCTCATTGGGCAAAAACCATTCGGGAAATCAGGCGACAGAATCCGGAGACAACCATTGAGGTGCTGATTCCTGACTTTCAGGGACGAAGAGAGCTGGTAGAACAGGTCATAGAAGCCCAGCCCGATATCATCTCACACAACATGGAAACGGTACGGCGTATCAGTCCACTGGTACGCAGTGCAGCACGTTATGACACGAGCTTGGAGGTATTGCATCAGATAGCCGAAAGCGGCATCACTACCAAATCGGGTATCATGGTCGGTTTGGGAGAGACACCGCAAGAAGTAGAAGAACTGATGGACGACCTACGCCGCATCGGATGCCATATCCTTACCATCGGCCAATACCTGCAACCCAGCCATAAACATTATCCGGTGGCCGAATACGTCACACCGGCGCAATTTGCCGCATACAAAAAGACAGGACTGGATAAAGGATTTACGCAGGTAGAAAGTGCTCCGCTGGTACGTTCGTCTTATCATGCCGAAAAACAGATATTGGCTATGAAGAAACGATGAAAGTACCACGAAACCACTTTCCACCCTCAATCTTATTCTTCAACAACCAATACCCGGCTATTGGGTAAATCCGGGATATAAATTTTTTCCCCATCGACAGTAATATCGGCTGGTCCTATCAATGGATTGGCAAGCTTCAGCTGGACGGGTACTATCTGGCGTGTCCGGAGGTCAATCTTACTCAGCTGTGCAGGTGTCCAATTGGTTATATAGATTGATTTTTTGTCGGAAGAGAAAGCTATCCCATCGTACTGTCCCGGGGTCTGAACAAATTTTTCTGGTTGAGGAGTATCTAAATTATCTATACGATAAATGATATGTTTGTCCTGCGTCTTGCCGTCTGCTGGATACGACGCTACATACATCACTCCGCTGTCTACCAGCAAACCGTTAGGACCAGGAATAGACGTCCATTCTACCGGAGCACCCGGATTGGCAGGATCGCTGATATCTATCCGGTAAATCTTGTCTGTATTGGTTACAGAAACGTACAGCATATTGCCCGAAGCAGCCAGGTCGTTGACAAACAAATCTCCCTCGGGAAGACGGATAATCCGAGGATGTTCACCGGGAACAGACAAATGGTAAACTACAATCTTATTGACATCGCAGACAAAAAGATAACCGTCTCTCTCGAACATGCCTTTCGGTGCGGATAGGTTTCCATCAGCAGGAACAATTATTTCAGTCTTTCCATCCTTGTGCCAGACAATATATCCCTTTCCTTCCGAATTAAGCGGATTCAATTCTGACGTGCCCAAATTGGCGATCAAAATACCACCGTTATAGGGATACGTACTTTCACAAAACCGTATGCCATCCTGCACTATCGCAACTGGTTCGATTTCCTGAGATACATTTTCGCGTGAGGCCTGCGCCTGTAAATTCACCGACAGCCCTATCAGAGCCATCCATAAAAATCCTTTTCTCATATAAAATTCATTTTTTAAATTGGTAATAAACAATCTGTTTCTCAAACGATTAATCATATACTGAATCATTAATTGCGAACTACTTGTACGCGAAATCGCGAATACCATACGTGTGCAACCGGAATAAGGGCAACGACCAATGCTATGACGATCAGCACCAGCAACAATTCGACAAACAGGTTCCATCCATATCGGGTAAATACGATACCCGTCAGCGAACCAATCAGACTGGAACCTGCATAATAGAACAGCCAGTAAATGCTGGTAGCAGTGCTTTTGGCAAAAGCAGCATGAGCCGATACTATACGGCTAGCCATCGTATGAGTACCGAAAAAAGCAAACGTAAACAGTCCTAATCCCAGGATCAGCACGCCCAGGTGCATCACCAACAGCAGTACAAGCCCTACACACATCAGCAAGAGTGCCCATTGCAACAACATCCCCGGATTGTACCTGTCGGACAAACGGCCGGTAACGAGTGAACCGGCTACCCCTGCCGTATACATCATAAATATCATGGCCACCACCTCGTGCGAAAGCCCGAATGCAGGTGAAACAAGCAAAACCGACAAATAATTGTACACACTGACAAATGTACCCATCGACAATGCAGCAACTAAATACATGCAGATGAGTTGCGGATGAAGCAGCAAAGACTTCATTTGCCTGATTTTCTCTTTAAAGGATACAGGAACTACTGTCGAATGACCGGATGCGGGTATCTTGCGGATAAAGAAATACCCTAATACCAAACTTACTCCGCCAATCACAGCCACTGCATACTGCCACCCAACCCATCCGGACAGAAGAGTTCCTGCCACACGCCCGGACATGCCCCCAATGGTATTACCACTTAAATATAGGCTGATTGCCAGTCCTATCATCGGTTTGTCCACCTCGTCCGTCAGATAGGCCAAAGCCACAGCCGACACAGCAGACAAAGCCATGCCTTTCAGAAAACCGACAACAAGCAGCAAGGGGAATACGGTAATAAAGGCAGATGCCAAAGTCAGAACGGCAGAAACCAGTAATCCGATTCCCATCAGCCGCTCACGTACAAAGTCATCCGCCTTAAAAGCAAACAAAAACAGACCAACAGCCATCCCTAACGTAGAAGCTGACACCGCAAGACTGCTGTTGGCAAGATCGGTATGGAAGAACACACACAACTCGGAGAGCATCGGCTGAAAAAGATACAATTGTGCAAAGACAGACAAACCGGACAGAAACATACAGTTTCGTATGGTCCGGAATCTCTTACGGCTATCCGTAGCTATAGGTGTACGACGCATGGCTTTCATATTATGTCCTCCTCTTTTCAAGTTCTGATGCAGCAAAAGTAAACCATTAAACAAAAAAGGCATATATCTGAAAAACTCATATTTTCGATAGCATCTATCGGTAATAACGATAAGCCTATACAGCAACACGCACCCAAAACAATAGAGAAAAGATACTCACCAGCATCCATATATTACAATATCCTAAAAAGAACGAGTTTCTTCTTATGAAAAATTACTTTGATGCAGTCTAAACAGAGAAAAAGAAAAAACAATTGTCCCTTTGCTTGTGTTATACGTAAAAAGCAGAATCATACGAGTTATGGGTCAACAAAGAGTCTTATCATCCAAGTTCAACATGTCCGTAGGATTTCTTCCAGCCGTTATAGCCATATTGCTCAGCGGCTTCGCCTCACAGGACATATCGGTATACGCCGGTGCTGCAATGGGAATAGCTGCCAGTCTGCACAGCTATTTCCGGAAGGGAGCGTATATTCCTCAAATCATATTATATGCTACCACAACCATGCTGACACTGTTGGCCGTTATCGGTATTTTTACTGCCGACTATTGTTCCGACCTTTTATTCCCACTCATGATCGAAGGATGCTGCCTGCTAGTTCCTTTCCTCATATTTCTGAACCGCAAACGTTTCCTGAGGCGTTATCAATGCAAGTCGTCAGAATGTTGCAAACAGTTTTATGCGCAAGGAGCCGAAGCCGCCATCGTATCCTCCAGAGTCATTCTGCTTTTCGGTTTTCTGCATTTTCTTGGTCTGTTTGCCGCTTATCTGCTAAACAGTCCGGCCCACAGTGCCACAGGGTTCTTCCTGCTACACATCACTCCTCCGGCCGTGTTCATAGCCGGTATGCTGTTCAACCAGTTCGGCATCCTCTATTTCAACAGAATGATGCAGCATACTATTTTCCTCCCCATTGTCAACATACGGGGCGACGTAACTGGAAAAATACAGGCAGCCAATGTAGTCAACCGCCGGCGCGACTTCATTGTCCCCGTAGTGCGTATAGCCGTAGCGTCGCACGGCATGCTGTTTCTCCGTCCGCGTCCGCAATGCAGCAACTACGATGCCAACAAGACTGATCTGTTGATGGAAGACTACCTGATATATGGCGAGACACTGGAACAGTGTGTGCAACGCATTCTTAAGAAGAACGTTCCGGAATCCTGGAAGAAACACCTTTGCTTCAACCTGAAGTATCACTATGAAAACCATCAGACCAACCGTCTGGTCTACCTCTTCCTGCTCGATGTAGAAGACGACTCGGCCTTGTGCGACAGCAATTTCAGGGGAGCCAAGCTATGGACACTGTCCCAAATAGAGCAGAATCTGGGAATGAACTACTTCAGCGAGTGCTTCGAATACGAATACGAGCACCTGAAAGGCATTATTTATACAAGAGAAAAATACAAGGAATCTTAGACAGATCGGGCACCTTGCCGCGCCATTCGTTCACGGTACGTGTACGGATGTACTCGCCTTCGCAGGTAATGTTGGCTGCGATGCAGAGCTTCGTCTGCGGACGGCAATTGTGCAGAATATCCTCAACCATCTTATTGTTCCGGTAAGGGGTCTCGATGAACAACTGTGTCTGGTGTTCGGCATATACCCGCTGCTCCAGAGCTTTCAGCTTTTTAGCCCGTTCGGCAGGTTCGATGGGCAGATAGCCGTTGAAAGCAAAACTCTGACCGTTGAATCCGGAACCCATGACAGACAGAATGATAGAAGAAGGCCCCACCAGCGGAACCACCTTCAGCCCCTTGCGCTGGGCAATGGCTACCACGTCGGCTCCCGGATCGGCCACAGCCGGACAACCGGCTTCAGAAATGACTCCCATGGACTGCCCTTCGGCAAGTGGTTTCAGATAGCCCGATATGGCTTCGGGCGATGTATGCTTGTTCAGCGGATAGAATGTCAGCGAATCGATATCGATACCCTTATCTACCTTTTTAAGAAAACGGCGTGCCGAACGCACATCTTCGACGATAAAGTGGCGTATCTGCAAGATAATCTCCTTATTATAAGCCGGCAACACGGTCTCGACCGGTGTATCGCCCAGCGTGACGGGCAAAAGATAAAGCGCTGTATCCATTCTGATTCAACTGAAATAAAGAATAATAATAAGAAAAAAGGCTGTGCCAGGACGGACACCGGCCACCGGCCGCATCGCGCACTGACACACCCTTGTTATGAAACATCCGGCGTTTAGCCGTAGATGATATTTCCGTTTGCGTCCTTATACTCATCCAGGCCCTTCTCATAGGTAGCCATGGCGCGCAGACTCATACCTACGCTGGAGAAACCTCCGTCGTGATACAGGTTCTGCATGGTCACCTTGCGGGTCAGGTCGGAGAACATGACAATACAATAGTCGGCACATTCTTCGGCTGAAGCGTTGCCCAGCGGAGACATGCGGTTGGCAAAGTCGAACAGTTTGTCCATACCCTTCACACCCGAACCGGCTGTAGTCATGGTAGGCGACTGCGAGATGGTATTGATACGTACATGATGCTCGCGACCGTAGATGTAGCCGAAGCTGCGGGCGATAGACTCCAACAGAGCCTTGGCGTCGGCCATGTCGTTGTAGCCGTAGAATGTACGCTGTGCAGCCACGTAGCTCAATGCCAGAATCGAACCGTATTCGGCTATGGCATTCATCTTCTTGGCTGCCTGAATCATTTTATGGAAAGAGACGGCTGAGATATCCAGCGTCTTGCTCAACATGTCGTAGTCCAGGTCGTCGTACGTACGTTTTTTACGCACATTGGGAGACATACCGATAGAATGCAGCACAAAATCAATCTGACCGCCCAATACTTCCATCGAACGTTTGAAAACATTTTCCAGATCTTCCACGTTCGTGGCATCGGCGGGAATCACTTCGCAGTGCAGCTTTTCGGCCAGTGCGGACACTTCGCCCATGCGCACGGCAACAGGAGTGTTCGACAACGTAATAACAGCACCTTCTTCTACTGCTTTTTCTGCTACTTTCCAGGCAATGGACTGCTCATTCAGAGCACCGAAGATAATGCCTCTTTTTCCTTTCAACAAATTGTAACTCATACTTACATTAATTAAATTGAGGGCACAAAGATAGGAAGTTTATCTGTAAGTCTGACGAAAATTATTGAAAGAAAGCACCAAAAGACAAAAAATCCACCTAAAACTTCAATTTATCCACCTAAAACTGTGCAGATAATGATACTTTTGTAACAGGATTCCATGCAACGGGCAACCGGCAAGCTGTTGAAAAAACAGGCCAAAGTGTAGGATGCCCCGGCAAAGGAAGACCGTAACTGACAGTATACATCCGATACCATGAAAAGAAGAAAACTGATTCTACTGTGCCTTCTGTGTGGCACATCGCTGTACTCGGCTGCCCAGGAAAGCCGCAGTTTCCAACTGGAAGTCAGAAACACGTGGACGCACGAACAGACAGACGCACCGGTCGTCGTAAAACTGAGCGACCTGAAAACCGGCTTCGACGTACTGTCGGCCACGGTGACAGACGGCGTACGCGAAATACCGTCCCAACTGGACGACCTGGATGGCGACCGGAAAGCCGACGAGCTGGCTTTCGTCATCGACATGCCTGCCCAAAGTACCCGACAGATCGACATCACCTTGTCCGCAGCTCCGGCACAGAAGACCTACACGCCCCGCGTATCGGCCCAGTTGCTGATACGCGACGCCAAGAAGGGGAAACACGCCCCGATACAGTCGGTCACCGTGCCAGGCACGACTAATTTCTATAATATGGTATACGGTCATGGCCCCATGTTCGAATCGGAACTGGTGGGCTACCGCATCTACTTCAACGAGAAGCAGACCATCGACCCCTACGGAAAGTTCACCCCAAGGCTGGAGCTGACCGAGAGCCAATTCTATCCCACCGACGAACAGCTGGCACGAGGCTTCGGCGACGACGTGCTGATGGTGGGCAACAGTTGTGGCATCGGCGCCCTGAAGGGATGGGACGGGCAGAAAGCTGTCCACATCGCCCCGGTGGCCTACCGCACGGAGCGCATCCTGGCGTGCGGACCGGTGCGTGCTGTTGTCGAGGTGGAAGTGCAGGGATGGGAGTATCAGGGCAGCCGCCTCGACATGACCCACCGTTACCTGCTGTATGCCGGACACCGCGACCTGCGCATCGAAACTTCTTTTTCGCGTCCGCTGGCCGAAGAAGTGTTCTGCACCGGCGTACAGAACATCATGGGCAACGAGACCGTTTCCTACAGCGACCACCACGGACTGGTGGGAAGCTGGGGACGCCACTGGCCCGTGAACGACACCGTGAAATATGCCAAAGAGACCATCGGCATTGCCACCTGCATTCCCCAGCGATACGTCCGCCAGGAAGTGGCGGACAAGGATAACTTCCTGTATACGCTGGCGGCTCCCGGCGAACGAGGCTTCTGCCACTACACCATGTTCACCTCGCGCAAGGAGACTTTCGGTTTCCCCGATGCCGAGGCTTGGTTCGGCTACATGCAGGAGTGGAAAGACAGGCTTCAGCATCCCATAGAAACCCGTCTGCTGCCATGATCCGAACCTGATATACATCCGAATTTTACGTAAGGCAGACCGGCGCACACACGCTGCCGGCTGCCCATTCACCAAACATAAACAGTCTGTTTTCCATGAACATCGTAAAAACACTATTCAGCCTGAGTTTGCTGACTGCCCTGCCAATGGCGGCCCAGCAGAAAGAGTACGTATCGCAAGTATGGGTAGCCGACCGGGGCGACGGCACTTATCAGAACCCCGTCCTCTATGCCGACTATTCCGACCCTGATGCCTGCCGCGTAGGCAATGACTTCTACATGACCAGCTCCAGCTTCAACTGCCTGCCGGGCTTGCAGATACTGCATTCCAACGATCTGGTCAACTGGCGCATCATCGGTGCAGCCATTCCTTACCGCCTCACTCCTGTCAGTACCCCCGAACGCCCCGAACACGGCAACCGCGTATGGGCACCCGCTATACGCCACCACAACGGCGAGTTCTACATTTTCTGGGGAGATCCGGACCAGGGAGTCTTTATGACCAAGGCCCGCGACCCGCAGGGGCCGTGGACCGAACCCGTACTGGTGAAGGCCGGACAGGGCATCATTGACCCTTGCCCCCTGTGGGACGACGACGGACAGGTCTACCTGGTGCACGCCTATGCCGGCAGCCGTGCCCAGCTGAAGAGCGTCATCGCCATCTGCCAGCTGAATGAAGAGGCCACACAGGCCGTCACCCCATCGCGCATCGTCTTCGACGGGCACGAGGCTCATCCGACGTGCGAGGGACCCAAGTTCTACAAGAAAGGCGGCTATTACTACATCTTCCATCCCGCCGGAGGCGTACCTACCGGCTGGCAGGTAGTGCTACGCTCGAAGAACGTCTACGGCCCCTACGAGTGCAAGACCGTGCTGGCACAGGGCAACACCTCCGTCAACGGGCCGCACCAGGGCGCATGGGTGGACACCCCGACCGGCGAGGACTGGTTCCTGCACTTCCAGGACGTGGGTGCTTACGGACGTTTGGTGCACCTGCAACCCATGAAGTGGAAAGACGGATGGCCCGTCATCGGCACCGATCCCGACGGCGACGGATGCGGCGAACCCGTGCTGTCGCACCGCAAACCCGACGTAGGCCGCACGTATCCCGTCTGTACACCGCAGGAGAGCGATGAGTTCGATGGCTATACCCTTTCACCCCAATGGCAGTGGCATGCCAACATCAACGAGAAGTGGGCCTACTATGCAGGCAACCACGGCTTTGTCCGCCTGTACTCATACCCCGTGGTGCCGCAGTACAGAAACCTGTGGGATGTAGCCAACCTGCTGCTTCAGAAGACGCCTGCCCCCAACTTCACCGCTACGATGAAGCTGACCTTCAGCCCCACAAAGCAATACAAGGGCGAACGCACCGGACTGGTAGTGATGGGTATGGACTATGCCGCGCTGGTGCTTGAAAACACGGCCGGCGGACTGACCCTCTCGCAAGTAGTGTGCCACGGTGCCGACAAGGGACAGCCGGAACAGGTCAACGCGTCGGTCGGCCTGAAGGAAGGTACCGTCTACCTGCGCGTCAAGTTCGGGTGCGACGGCCGGAAGATAGCCCAAAGCGAAGGCGGGCACGACCTGCTCGTGACGTGCGACTTCAGCTACAGCACCGACGGCCGGACATTCAGCCCGCTGGGCACTACCTTCCAGGCACGTGAAGGCAAATGGATAGGCACCAAGGTGGGCACCTTCTGCACCCGCCCCGCCATCAAGGCCAGCGACGGAGGATGGGCCGACGTAGACTGGTTCCGCATCACCCCGTAAGCAGGGATTCTGCAAAACATTATAACCCTCAGCAGATAAAATCACAAACTGCTGATAATCATATGCATATGTGTTGACTATCTAAGTATACGACTGAGGTACCCTTGGTCGTATACTTAGACCTCCTCAGTCGTATACTTAGGTACCCTCGGTATACGACCGTGGTTGTCAGCATCCCCATCTGTCAATATTTATCAGATACACCACCCTCACCGGCTTCCGTACCCGCAGCAGACAGGCGCATTGCAGATGTGACCGGAAAATGTTACCTTTGCCGCCGGAAAATAAAACCTGTGAAGATGAAGAAACTGATAATATTCGACCTCGACGGTACACTGCTCAACACCATTGCCGACCTGGCACAGAGTACCAACCACGCCCTTAACGCTTTGGGCTATCCTACCCACGACGAAGCGTCGTACAAGTTCATGGTGGGCAACGGCATCAACAAGCTATTCGAACGCGCCCTGCCCGAAGGAGAGAAAACCGAAGAGAACGTCCTGCGGGTACGTGCCCAGTTCATCCCCTATTACGACTGCCACAATGCCGACCGCAGTCGCCCCTACCCCGGCATAACCGAACTGCTGGAGCAGCTGCAGTCGCAACACACCCTGCTGGCGGTGGCCTCGAACAAGTATCACGCCGCCACCACGAAGCTCATTGCCCACTATTTCCCGCAGATACGCTTTGCCGCCGTCTACGGCCAGCGTGAAGGCATTGCCACCAAACCCGACCCGACCATCGTGGCCGACATCCTGCGCGACACCGGTGTGCAGCCCGAAGACGTGCTCTACGTAGGCGACTCGGCTGTCGACATGCAGACCGCCCTCAACGCCCGCGTCACGGCCTGTGGCGTCACCTGGGGCTTCCGCCCGCGCACCGAACTGGAAGCGCTCAATCCCGCCTACATCGTCGACCAGGCATCCGACATACTGAAAATAGCAAACAAATGATACCGGCAGCCGCCTCACTTTTCTGAAGAAGGCGGCTGCTTTCTTTTCCACCCACCTTTCCGGCCGCCAACCGGCTGCAACACGGCAAACACCACGCTACGCCCCTCCCCATCGGTGATTAGCCAAAAAATACACCAAAACAGACAATTTCTGCACATCGGTTTAGGGAAAGATCGGTACTTTTGTCAACAGCAGCACTTCCACCCCATCGTCGGAAGCACTGTCCCGAAAAAGTATAACCTTTTAGTACAATCGATATGACCATGAATTACCAGACATCTTCCCTTTCGCAAAAGCCCTCCGGCTTCCTGAGAAAGTTGTTTTCGCTTTCAGCCCTTACGGCCCTGCTGCTGACAGCCAGTGCATGTAGCAGCACCCCCAAGTCGGCAATACCGGCAAGTCCCGTCGCCGATATCTACGAAGGCCTTCCCTTCGAGATGCCCCGTGTGGAACGTCCCAGCTTCCCCGACTTCCAGGCCGACATCACCGAGTTCGGTGCCAAGAACGACGGCATCACCCTGAACACCCGTGCCATCAACGACGCCATCCGCTCCGTCAGTCAGAAAGGTGGCGGAACGGTCATCATCCCTGAAGGAATCTGGCTCACAGGCCCCATCGAACTGCTGAGCAACGTTAATCTGCATACCGAAAAGAACGCCCTCGTCCTGTTCACCGACGACTTCGAGGCCTATCCCATCATCGAAACCTCGTTCGAAGGACTGAACACCCGCCGTTGCCAGTCGCCCATCTCGGCACGCAACGCCGAGAACATCGCCATCACCGGCGACGGTGTATTCGACGGCTCGGGCGACAGCTGGCGCCCCGTCAAGAAAGGCAAGCTGACCGCCTCGCAGTGGAAAGCACTCGTCCAGTCGGGCGGCGTGGTCGATAACGACATCTGGTACCCCACCCCCGGCTCGCTGAAAGGCGCGCAGGCCTGCAAGGAGTTCAACAATCCCGAAGGCATCGAGACCGACGAAGAATGGAACGAAATACGCCCCTGGCTGCGCCCCGTACTGCTCAGCATCGCCAAGTGTAAAAAGGTGCTGCTCGAAGGCGTCACCTTCAAGAACTCGCCCAGCTGGTGCTTGCATCCGCTGTCATGCGAACATATCACCATCGACAACGTAAAAGTATTCAATCCCTGGTACTCGCAGAACGGCGACGCCCTCGACCTGGAGTCGTGCACCAACGCCGCCATCACCAACTGCATCTTCGACGCAGGCGACGATGCCATCTGCATCAAGTCGGGCAAAGACGAGGATGGAAGAAAGCGTGGCGAACCCTGCCAGAACGTCATCGTACGCAACAACATCGTCCTGCACGGACATGGGGGCTTCGTGGTGGGTAGCGAAATGTCGGGTGGCGTCAGGAACATCTACGTGGCCGACTGTACCTTCCTCGGCACCGATGTAGGTCTGCGGTTTAAGAGCACCCGCGGACGCGGCGGAGTGGTAGAAGGCATCTACATCGACCGCATCCAGATGATTGACATCCCCTACGAACCACTGCTGTTCGACCTCTTCTACGGCGGCAAGGCAGCCGGCGAGGAGAGCGAAGACGACCTGCAGGGACGCATGAAGGCCGAGATACCGCCCGTAACGGAAGAAACACCTGCCTTCCGCAACATCCACATCTCCAACGTCACCTGTAAGGGTGCCGGCCGTGCCATGTTCTTCAACGGACTGCCCGAGATGCCTATCGATAACGTCACCATCAGCAACGTCACCATCAGCGACGCCAAGCAAGGCATCGTCATCAGCCAGGCGCGCAACGTCACCCTGGAGAACGTACACATCGACACACCGGGCGAGGCCATGCAGATAAAGAATGCACAAGACATCCGCGTCGACGGCCAGACTTATCAGAACCCCGGCCCGAAAGCCATACCCGTCAAGATGTAAAACCCGCCGATAACGACACGTAACAATAGACAGTAACCGCCGCAGAGGCAGACAACCAGCCTGCCTCCTGCTGTACAAACCATACAATCCATTAAAACTGCAATATGAGCAAGATAAACTCCAAAGTGGCCGCATTCACACTGGCCGCCATCATCGCTTCACTTCCCTCGCTCAGCCTGGGATGCTCCGACGGAAACAGCCCCGAGACAACTCCGGAGCCCCCTTCCGACGAGGAAACACTGACCACCTATCCCACGCCCGACCGCTCCACCATCCCGGCCTTTCCCGGTGCCGACGGAGCAGGCAAATACACCACCGGAGGGGCAGGCGGAACCGTTTACACCGTAACCTCGCTCAAGGACGACAGCTCGCAAGGCACCCTGCGCTGGGCCATCAACCAGAAGGGAGCCCGCACCATCGTCTTTGCCGTCAGCGGCATCATCGAACTGCAACAGCCGCTCAAGGTGCGCAACGGCGATCTGACCATCGCCGGACAGACCGCACCGGGCGACGGCATCTGCCTGAAGAACTATACGTTCAATATACAGGCCGACAACGTCATCGTCCGCTTTATCCGCTCGCGTATGGGAGCCGACATCGTGCAAAAAGGCGACGATGCCATGAATGCCTATCAGTCGCACCGCAACATCATCATCGACCACTGTTCGCTGAGCTGGAGTACCGACGAGTGTGGCACGTTCTACGACAACAGTAACCTGACCCTGCAATGGTGCATCATCAGCGAAAGTCTGGCCAACTCCATACACGAGAAAGGCGCACACGGCTACGGCGGCATCTGGGGAGGACAACCCGCCTCGTTCCATCACAATCTGCTGGCCCACCACACCAACCGCACGCCCCGCCTCTGCGGCAGCCGCTACACCGGCAAGCCCGAGGAGGAGAAAGTAGAACTCTTCAACAACGTCATCTACAACTACGGCAGCGAAGGTGCCTATGCCGGAGAGGGCGGCTCGTACAACTTCCTGAACAACTACTACAAGCCCGGACCCTATACGGCCACCAAGAGCTCGTACAACCGTCTGTTCACTGCCTATGCCGACGACGGCACCAACACCAATGCCAAAGGTGTGTACGGCCACTTCTACTTCGACGGAAACTACATGGATGCCACCTGCTCCAAGCTAAGCGACAAGCAGCGCACCGCCATGGCCAAAGTCAACGCCGACAACACCGCAGGCCTCATCCTGAAAAACGATTTTGCCTCCAAGGACGACGTACTGGCTAAAAGCTCCTTCAACATAGCCGAGCACACCTCGCTGCAACCGACTGCCGAAGCCTACGAATCAGTTCTTCGCCTGGCCGGTGCCTCGCTGAAGCGCGATGCCTGCGATGCCCGCATCGTCGAAGAAGTACGCCAGGGCACCTATACCTACGAAGGTTCGAATGGTAGCACCAACGGCATGATCGACCAGCCTGCCGACGTAGGCGGATGGCCCGAATACCAATCGGCCGATGCCCCCAAAGACAGCGACGGCGACGGCATGCCCGACGAATGGGAGAAAGCACACGGCTTGAACCCCGATGCAGCCGACGGCAGTGCCTACAACCTGAGTTCCCAGTACACCAACCTGGAAGTCTACCTGAATGACTTGGTCAGCCACATTGCCGAAACAGGCATTTCAGGCCAATAACAGGACGGCTGGTAACAGACGGGCAGGCAGATTGTCAGCTCCGTGCCGTACAGCTCCTGCCACATCTTTTCTGGGAACACAAAAAATGGAAGAATAACAAAAAGTACCAACCTAAAAACAAATTTTGCACATTCTGCTTTTTACATCCATATACATTTGCAATAAGGAATTAACAGTGTGTTCAAACACACTTAAGGAATAAAACATAATTTAATTAATAACCATGCAAAACAAGTCTAACAAGATGAGAAACATGCGCGCCGTGTTACTATCCTTATTAGTAACCCTGATATCGCTCAGCGTATCCGCGCAGAATGTGACCGTAACTGGTACAGTGAAAGACAAGACGGGAGAAACCGTGATCGGAGCTTCCGTAGTTGAGAAAGGGAACACCGGCAACGGTACCATCACCGACATCGACGGCAAGTTCACCCTTTCTGTCCCCTCCAACGCAACGTTGGTATTCTCGTATGTAGGAATGACAACGCAGGAAATCCCCCTGAAAGGACAAACAAAGATTCAGGTAGTAATGTCCGACGACGCCCAGGCACTGGAAGAAGTAGTGGTCATCGGTTACGGTTCGGTAAAGAAGAAAGACCTGACCGGTTCGGTGGCTACCGTCAGCTCCGATGTACTGGCAGCAGTACCCGTTGCCTCGGCCACTGAAGCCCTGACCGGTAAAATGGCCGGTGTGCAGATCACCACAACAGAAGGTTCACCCGATGCCGAAATGAAGATCCGTGTACGTGGTGGCGGCTCCATCACCGGTGACAACACACCTCTGTTCATCGTTGACGGCTTTCCCGTGGAGTCCATCTCCGACATCCCCGCCTCCGACATCGAAGATATCACCGTCCTGAAGGACGCTTCTTCGACCGCCATCTACGGTTCGCGTGGTGCCAACGGTGTAATTCTGGTAACGACCAAGTCGGGTAAGGAAGGTAAAGTCAGCGTCAACTACAATGCTTACTATAGCTGGAAGAAAATGGCCAAGCAGCTCAACACCCTAAGCAGTGCCGACTATGCTAAATGGCAATACGAATTTGCCATGCTGAAAAGCGGAAAGCCTGACCAGATCAATCCTTCAACCTATACCGATATCTTTGGTAACTATCAGGACATCGACTTGTACCAGAACGTGCCCGAAAACAACTGGCAAGACCAAGTATTCGGCCGTACGGGACATACTTTCAACCACAACCTCAGCATCAGTGGAGGTAGCGACAAGATGAAATTTACGTTCAACTATGCACATATGGACGATAAAGCCATCATGTTGGGTTCGAGTTACAAACGAGACAACCTGAGCCTGAAACTGAACTACAAACCGGTGAAAAGGGTTAGCCTCGACTTTTCAGCCCGCTACTCCGATACCCACATCAGTGGAGCCGGTGCCAACGAATCGAAGACAGAAGTTTCGACTGCCGACTCGCGTATGAAGAATGTGATGGTTTTCTCACCGTTCAATTATGCAAGCTTAAGCGAAGGATACGACCCGGACATGAACCTGACCCAGCCTCTGACTTCGGTGTATGACAATGACCGTCTGCAAGACCGCCGGACATTCGACTACAACGGAAGTTTCACTTGGGAAATCATTGACAACCTGAAGTTCAAGACTGAATTCGGTCTGCAATACTATACAAACGACGATAAACGTTTTTATGGTATTTCGACCTATAACGCCCGCGTAAACGGAAACAATCAGCCCATTGTTGTCTTTACTGAAAATGGTCGTGAAACATTCCGCAACGCAAATACACTGAGCTACGACTTTAAGAAGTTGATCAAAAGCGAAGACCATCATCTGAACCTGTTGGTAGGACAAGAGCTTATCAAGGTGAAAAGCAATACCGATACAGACGAAGTACGCTACTATCCTACGCAATTCACATCCAGCCAGGCTTTCACATTGAGCAGCCAGGGAACAGCTTACAGCACCAACAAATTCATCAATGCCGATGATGTGCTCCTCTCTTACTTCGGACGTGTCAATTATGACTATCAAAGCAAATACCTCGTATCAGCCACGTTCCGTGCCGATGGTTCTTCCAAGTTTGCAAAAGACAATCGCTGGGGCTTCTTCCCCTCTGCAGCCGTTGCATGGCGTATCTCTTCGGAAAACTTTATGGAAAGCACACGTAGCTGGTTGGACGACCTGAAACTTCGTGTCAGCTACGGTACTGCCGGTAACAACGACATTGACAGCGATCAGATGCGTACAATCTGGTCGGCAGGAAGCGGAAGCGCTTTGGGATGGATCAACAACGTTTCCAGTTTCTGGACAACCGGTTCGTACATGTCGAACCCCGACCTGAAATGGGAAACGACGCATACGCGTAACATCGGACTCGATTTCTCTATCTTTGGAGGACGTCTGAACGGTACGGTTGAATACTACTGGAACAGTACCAAAGACCTGCTCATCGAATTCCCGGTTTCCGGTACAGGATACAGTTATCAATGGCGTAACCTGGGTGAGACAGAAAACAAAGGTTGGGAAATCAGCCTGAACTGGGACATTATCAACAAGAAGAACTTCGGCTTAAGTTTCAACGGCAATATCGGCTTCAACAAGAATAAAGTCGTTTCTTTGGGCTCGTTGAACGAATATGCGGCAGCCTCCAATTGGGCCTCTACCGAAATCGGTTCGGACTATGTAGTACGTCCGGGGTCTCCCATCGGACAGATCTACGGATACGTATGTGACGGACGCTACGAAGTAGATGATTTCGAAGGCTACGATGCTGCAAACAATAAGTGGATTCTTAAGGAAGGCGTAGTCAACGACAGCGAAGTCATCGGTGAAAAGATGCTCCGCCCGGGTGCACTGAAACTGAAAAACGTAGATGGAAGTGAGGACGGAAAGGTGACCGCAGCCGACCGTACCATTATTGGCGATACGAATCCTGTAGCTAGTGGAGGTTTCGGACTGAACGCCAGAGTTTATAATTTCGATATTGCAGCCAGCTTTACCTACAGCATTGGCAACGACGTATACAATGCCAACAAGATAGAATATACCACTGCCGGAAACAACACCAGCTACCGTAACATGATTGACATCATGGCCGACGGCAAACGCTGGACTAACCTCCGTGCCGATGGTACCATCAGTAACGACCCGGTAGAACTGGCCGAAATGAATGCGAACACCACTATGTGGTCACCATGGATGAATCAAAACGTACTGACAAGCTGGGCCATAGAAGACGGATCGTTCTTACGTCTCAACACACTGACCGTAGGTTATACTTTACCGAAATCACTGACCCGCAAAGTCGGCATCAACAATCTGCGTTTCTATGCTACAGGCTATAACCTGCTCTGCATTACCGGCTACTCAGGCTTCGATCCGGAAGTATCTACCAGAACCAAAACTGCTCTGACACCGGGAGTGGATTACTCGGCATACCCCAAAAGCCGCCAGTTTGTAATCGGTGTAAACTTGAACTTCTAAACCATCTATTGTCATGAAAAATAAATTATATACTACGCTTACAACCGCATTCATAGCCGGAGGATTCCTGCTGTCGGCCTGCGGTGATAATATTCTGGATACACAGTCACCCTCTTCTATGGATGACAAGAACATATTCTCAATCTACGACCTGGCCATCGGTACCATCAACAATATCTATACTTACTATGGCGAGCAGAACCACCGTGCACGTTATTTTTGCTACTATGGCATGAATACCGACATAGAATGGCTGAACGGTTCGGACGGAGGTGATGACAAAGCCAATATGGTCAACTACAATACGTTGCCCAATAACGGCCAATTAAACATTGCCGATGCCAAAGAGCCCTGGTCGAACATCTATTCAGGCATCGAGAAAGCAAATCTGGCCATCGAAGGCTTACAGGCATACGCCGACTTAGAAAACGACGAAGGTCTGCGCCAGCTGTATGGCGAGGCACTGACCTTACGCGCCATTGCCTATATTGACCTGATCAATGCCTGGGGAGACGTACCGGCACGTTTCGTAGCCATTACACCCGAAACAATCAACCTGCCACGTGAAGACCGGGATGTCATCTATAAACAAATCATAGCCGATCTGCAAACCGCACAGGAATATGTAGCATGGCCCAACGAACGTAGCGATACGCAAACAGTAGAACGTATCAACAAGGCATTCGTAAAAGGCTTCCTGGCACGTGTCTGCATGCAGGCCGCAGGCTATTCGCTTCGTTCCGACGGTACAGTGCGCCAAAGTTCTGATCCCGATCTGTCAGTATCCGTACTCTACCCCATTGCCTTGCAGGCTTGTAAGGAAGTTATGGATCAGGAAGGAAGATATGTGGCACTGAAAAGCAATTTTGTAGATGTATTCAAAGGCAACTGCCAGGATGATATCGCTGCCGGCGGTGAATCGCTTTGGGAAGTGCCTTATGCAAATTCTCCTTCCGCACGCGGACGTATGGTTTACACCTACGGCACCAAACATGCAGCAATCGACCAGTTTGTAAAAGCCAAACAAGGCGGACAGGTAGGTCCTCTGCCCAATGTATTCTTCGATTATTCCATCAAGGACAAACGCCGCGACGTGACTTGCGTTCCCTACACGTGGGTAGAAAAGAATGCCGGTTCTGGAGTAGCCGTACAAGAGCTCAGCACACTCAAAAGCTGGTATTTCGGCAAGATGCGTTACGAATGGATGACACGAGGCGCTTCCATCAGTTCTACCGATGACGGTATCAACAAAATCTACATGCGTTATGCCGACGTGGTACTGATGCGTGCCGAACTGGAGAATGAGCTGAATGGTCCCAACGCTGCTGCTCCGTACTTGAAGCAGATACGTCAACGTGCTTTCGACCCAGCTGATTGGGCTACCGAAGTAGAAACTTATGTCAGCAATGCCAGTGCCAGCAAACAAGCCATGTTCGATGCAATCGTCGACGAACGTGCGTATGAATTCTGTGGCGAAATGCTGCGCAAAGCCGACCTCATCCGCTGGAACCTGCTGAAAGCCAAAATGGATGAAGCCAAAGAAAAGATGTACCGTTTACGCGAACTGCAAGGTGAATATGCCGATCTGAATCCTTACCTGTACTACAACATGGTGGACTACAGCGACGGAGCAGACGGAAAGACCTATGCCGAAACGGCTCTGCAGATATATGGCTTGAACCACGGTGAAACGGAAGAGAACCCCGAAGGCTACGAATATACCTCGTCCAACTCGCAAGGCGAAGTTTCCAAATGGATCAGTACCAGCAACCTGCCCGACGACAAAATAGAATCGCTCTATGCACGCGACCCGGACAAATATACATACTGGCCGATCTTCCAATACAACCTGGATGCCAACCCCTTGCTTGAGAACTATTCATGGTATTAAATAAACGGACTAATAAACAATAAACTACAATGAAAAGAAATATAATATACACCGCCTTCATGATAAGCTTACTGACCATGGGCGGTACACTGATAACGTCTTGCGAAGACATCGACCCGGTGCAGGAACTGAACCTGAGACGCGTTCTGTCACCCACTGACCTGAGTGTACGTATTCGCAACCAAGTGAACATCGAAGCCAGTTGGGGCGTAGTGGATGACCGCACCCAAAGCTATACGCTGGAACTGTATGAAGGAACTTCAGCCGAAGGTACTCCCGTCGTACAGCAAAGCGGAATTACGAGCACTACGTACACCATCAGCTCGGGAACAATGGGCGAAACCACCTACCTGCTGCGTGTAAAAGCAGTGGCCGAAGGCATTGAAGACTCGAAATGGGCCGAACTTACGACCACCACACTGGCCGAACAGATCTTCAATAGCGTAGCTTCTGCCGACATTGCCGCATTGTCTGTTACACTGCGCTGGCCGGCCGGAGAGGCTGCCGACCTTATCACACTGACACCTGCTGAGGGTTCTACAGCACCGGTTGTGACCTACAACGTCACTGCCGAAGACGTAGCCAACGGATATGCCGTCATCGAAGGACTGACAGAACAGACTGAATACACCGCTATAATGACCCTGAATGGCCGCACACGTGGCACCGTTACCTTCAAGACAGCCATTGATACCGGCGACATGACTCAAATCGCTGCCGACGCCGACTTGGCCGCAGCCTTGGATGCAGCCGAAGAGGGAGAAAGCTTTGTCCTGATGGGAACAAACTACGAGTTAGGAAGTTATGCCGTTACCAAGTCGTTCTCGCTGACATCACTCGACCCCAATAGTCCGGCTATCGTACACGGACGCTTTACAGTAAGCGCACCGGTAAGCTCAATAACCCTTGCCAACATCGTATTCGACGGCCAAGGCGATACGGACAACATCCTGGAATTGAAAGATGCAGCAGCCAACCTGGGAACACTGACCATCGAAGGATGCGAAATACGGAACATGGGTAAACACATCATGTACAACAATGCGAAAGGTACATTTGGCGACATTATCATCAATAACTGTATCATCGACGGCATCGATGACGGAGGTGGCGACGGATTCGACATTCGCGGAGGCTCATTGCAATCGCTCACTGTCACCAATACCACCATCAGCAACGGAGTCAGAACCCTGCTGCGTTGCCAGGTAGCCAACACGGTAAATGTCACCTTCCAGAACTGTACATTCTACAACATCTGTACGTTGGACAACTCGAACAACAGCGGACTCTTCCAAATGGACAAGACCAACGACGGCAGTCTGCTCACCGTTAAGAGCTGCCTTGTATACGGTGTAGGAACTGACAGCCCAAGTGCTACGGAATCGGGAACATGGGCCAGAAGTTCCAAGTTCAAAGCCAGTGCCGAATACAGCAACAACTATTACTATAACTGTCCGAACCTGTGGGCAAGCCTTTACAAAGACGATCATTCAGCCGTAGCCACCGAAGCCGATCCGGCATTTGCAGATGCCGCCAACGGTGACTTCACCCTGACCAACGAAGACCTTATCTACAATCAGGTAGGCGACCCGCGCTGGTACTGATGAAGACTTGTTAGGCTTCTATAGCATATAGATTCCTGTTTGACGAAAGGGGGTATATCGGACGATGTACTCCCTTTATTTTTAGGACAAACACAAAGCATACGGACGGACAACAGCCGAAGTGCGGCAAAGAAAAGCAGGTAATCCGATTACAAATCCCAGGTTACAGAGTTGCTGCACCCAGGTTGCAGAGCTACTGCACCTAAGTTACAGAATGGCTGCATCCAGGTTGCAGTGTCACTGCAAAGCTTAATGCAGTAACACTGCAAAGCTTGGTGCAGCGTCACTGCAAAGGTTGATGCAGTCGCTACAACCAGCATACAAGGCTGTAACAACCGGCATATACCCACCCAACAACCAGCAACAGATGCTGTTTAGTAAGTAGTTATGAGGAAAACAAAAGGACGATGCAGGCGGAAACGTCTATTTCCGCTGCATCACCTTGTCACGATATTCGGTAGGAGTCATCTGCATCTTGGCCTTGAAGCACTTGCTGAAGTAGCGCGGATCGTTGATGCCGACCATATACGAAATCTGCGTCATGGAGTATTCGCCCGTCTCTATCAGCTGGACAGCACGGTTGATGCGCATTTCTTTGATGAATTCCACCGGCGCCAGTCCCGTCAGTGTCTTCAGCTTCTTGAAGAAGACGGAGCGGCTGACTGCCAGTTCGCGCACCAGATCGTCCACAACCAGATCGCCGTTGTCCATATTGGTTTCCATCAGTTCTACCAGTTTGTCCATGAATTTGCGGTCGTTGGGCGACATCTCGGCTTTGGGCTTCTCTTCGGCTACCGTCTCTGCTCCGGCAGTCGAAACGGTGGCTGTGGCCGACATGAACTCCTGACGGAAGGCTTCCTGCAACTTGTGCCGACGGGCCAGCAGATTCTTGACGCGTGCTTTCAGGTAAGTGGCACTGAAGGGTTTGGTGATGTAGTCGTCGGCACCATACTCCAGTCCTTCGAGCTTGCTCTCAATCGAAGTTTTTGCCGTAAGCAGGATAATGGGAATGTGACTGGTAGTCATATCCGTACGCAGCTCTTTCGTCATGGCGATGCCGTCCTTGCCGGGCATCATGACATCGCTGATGATGATGTCGGGCAACAGTTGCAATGCCTTGTTCAATCCCTGTATGCCGTCTTCGGCCTCTACCACGCGATAATCAGCCGCAAAGATGCTGCGCAGGAACAGGCGAAGTTCCGGATTGTCCTCCACCAGCAACATCGTCTCGCGGGCAGCCGCCTTGTCGTCTTCCGTCTCAGTTGTACCGTCCGGAGCAATTCCCGTTTCGGATGGAACTGCGCTTGCAACCGGTGCGTCACTGCGCTCTGCTGTGGCCGTTGCCATGCCGGCCGTAGCGTCATCCTGCAGGAATTCGGTGGTTGCATCATAGTGTTCTTTCCCTTTGCGGAAGTCCACCCTGAAGCAGCTGCCCTCGCCCAACTTGCTGTCCACGGTAATGGTTGCCTTATGCATCTCGACGAGTTCCCTCACTAACGACAGACCGATACCGGTGCTGCTGGCATGGGCAAACAGTTTGTGGTCCACCAAATTCTCGAAACGCAGGAAGAGCGACTTGCGGCGGTTCTCGTCGATGCCGATGCCCTGGTCCTGCACTCCGATGGAAATGGTCTTCTCGTCCTCGCGCACAAAGACGGAAATCATCTTGCCCTCGGGCGTGTATTTAAAGGCATTGGACAGCAGGTTGTACACTATCTTTTCCAGCTTGTCCGCATCGACCCACAGGTAGAGGTCGTCTTTCTCGGCCTCAAGCAGGAAGTCGATGTGATGTTCTTCGGCCACAGACTCGAAGTTCTCCATAATCTTCCGGATAAAAGGTACCACTTCCACCCGCTGCACCTGCATCTTCATCTTCCGGTTCTGTATCTTCCGGAAGTCCAGTATCTGGTTGATCAGCCGCAACATCCGGTTGGTGTTGCGCTCCACTACCTTCAGCTGTTCGCGGGCATCGTCGGGCAGCGGTGTGTTCTGCAGCACGTATTCCACGGGGCCTGCTATCAGGGTGAGCGGAGTACGCAGCTCGTGCGATATGTCGGTAAAGAAGCGAAGCTTCATGTTCGTCAGCTGCTGTTCGATGGAGACTTTGTGCTTCAGCCGGTAAATGGTGAACAGGATATAGACGGCCGTCACCACCACGGCAAGCAGAAAGAGCACGTACAGGAAGTAGGCCAGCGGCGTCTCCCAGAAGGATGGCTCGATTTCTATCTCCAGCGTGCGTACGTTGTCCGTCCACACCCCGTCGGCGTTGGTCGAACGTACCTTGAACGTATAGTGTCCCTTCGGCAGATTGGTGTAAGTAGCGGTGCGCTGCGTGCCCACATAGTTCCACGCCTTTTCGAAGCCTTCCAGGATATAGGCATACTGTATCTCGGAGGGAGCCGAATAGTCGAGTGCCGCGTACTGCAAGGTAAAGATATTCTCCCGGTGCGACAATACCAGTTCGCTCACGTCGTCCAGACTTTGCTTCAGCACGGAGCTACCCGCTGAAGGAGTTACATCCTTATTCGAAATCAGCAGTTTGGAGAATACGACAGGCGGCACGAAAGCACTCTTCCGTATCGAATCGGGACTGAAAAAGAAAATGCCGTCGCTTGCTCCGAACATCATCTTTCCCTGCGAAGTATAGGCCGAAGCCGCTTCGCTGAAACGCACCCGGAAAGAAATGGACTTGTCGCTGTAGTTCTCGAACCGTTCATCCGAAGGCACAAACTTGCAGACGCCGTTCTCGGTACTCATCCACAGGTTACCCGACCCGTCTTCGCGGATGGACAACAGCACGTCCGACGGCAGACCGTTTTCCACACTGTACGACTTGAACTGCGCTTTTCCCTGTCCGTCGATCGACAACAGTTTGTTCAGTCCGCCGCCGAAGGTAGCCAGATACAGTTCGTTCTGCCGGGTCGAGATAATCCAGTGCACATCGTTGTTGCTCAGGCTATGCTCGTCCTCCGGAATGCGCTGGAAGTGATGGAACACCGCCTCATCGGCCGACTTGAAGTCGTCTTTCACAACCAAAGCACCCAGCGTAGTGCCAATCCAGATGTTGCCCTTACCGTCGCCCGTGATGAAACGCGCCTTGTAACAGTTGTCTATGGGATAGCCTTTCAGGTGGTTGCGATGGTTCATGAACACCTCTCTGCCACTTTCGTCACGTGTCAGGTAATTGACTCCTCCACCGAAGGTAGCCACCCAGATGCGGCCCTGCTTGTCCTCGTATACACAATATACATTGTTGTCGCTCAGGCTGTAAATATCGTCTTTGCTGTAACGGTAGCGCGTCAGTCGATACTTTCCGCCCTGCGGCTCAGCCTTGACAAGGCCGTCACCCTTGGTCGCTATCCACAGACAGCCCTTGCTGTCCTGCAAGAGGAAATAGACATTGCCTTCCATCGGTTTCCCCACAGTCGAAACGGTACCGGCCTCGGTCAGATAGCCCTGATAGATACGTTTTTCGTTGTACACCCGCAACTTGCCGTCTTTCAGTCCTACCCACAGGTTTCGGTCACTGTCCTCGCAGATGGCACGCACCTCGTTGCTCAACGACTCATAACTATGTGCGACCGGAGTAAACAGGCTGAACTGGGCCGGACGGAAAGTTATCTTTTCCAGCCCCTTGGAGTGGGTACACATCCACAGATTGCCCTGACGGTCGGAAAAAGCGGAATGTATCTTATTGGAAAAGCGCCAACAACCGTCGGACAGGCTGTTGTAGAAAGGCCGCAGACAGTTGGCCTGCTTGTCGAAACGCGAGAATCCGCCACCGTATGGATGTACCCACACCGTTCCGTACACATCCTCGTGAATGTGGAAAGCCGGACGCGAACGGTCGGTACTGGTAGGTTCTACCGCAATAACTTCGGTCTTCAGCTGACCGGTCTGCGGATTGAAATGCGCTACAGTTCCCGAGACTTCCTGTTCGAACCAGACTTCTCCCGTCTTGTCACGATAGGCCGACAGGACAGGCGCCTTCGGAAGTCGGGAAGCCTCGTAATGTTTTCTTGTTCCGGCAGCCAAATTGCATACAAAGAAACCGTCACCGGCAGTAGCAAGCAGCAAATCATCCCCTCCCAGACTGTGAATGGACACAACCCTCGACGGAACGGGAAGCTGCAACAGACGGAACTGCCCGTCCCCCTTCTGATATCGCCATACACGACCGTTGTCCGAACCGAAAAAAAGTTCCTTGCCCGTCTCGCAACAGACGTAGAACGGTTGCTCCTTCGTGGCTTCCTCCTGTGCCGTCCCTGAGAAATAGAATACGGGCTCCTTGCCATCGGCCGACAGCAACCCCAGTCCGTTGTCTGTCAGCAGCCATTCGTGTCCGGACGAGTCACGATAGACATCGTTCATCCGTACTGCCGGAAAATGTTTCGACAATTCCCGATACCACTCGCACGACAAACGGCATGTAGTCGCATCGGTACTTACCCTGACTGCTCCTCCCTTGTCGGCCAGCAGCCATACGATTCCTCCCTGCAACAGTTTGACGGCCCTCACATCACAGTCGGCACCGGTTTCCGCTGTTGCCGGAACACGTTCAAAGACTTCTGTCCGCGGATCGAAACGGAACACCTGATTGTCGTATGTCAGCAACCAGATAAATCCGTACTCGTCTTCGTACATGTAGTCCACACGGTTGTTGGTCAGTGCAATGCGGTTGTTCGGACGTGCCTTATAAGTCTTGAACGAATATCCATCGAACTTGTTGATGCCGTCCCACGTGGAGAACCACATATTCCCCTTCTTATCCTGCAGGATAGACATGATGGTATTTTGCGAAAGCCCATCCTCGGACGAGTAATGGGTGAACAGACAGTCGGAATGCCCGCTTACCGGCAATGCCCACAAACACAACAGGCATCCGACAAGAGTGTATAAAAGGTTTTTCATAAGCACAATCAATCTTTGCCGTAAAGATACGGATTTCAACAAGAACAGACAGTGCAAATCAAAAAAACTTGCAGGCTACAAAAGTGAAAAAAGCCTATTTTCAGCAAGAATCAGGCTACAAATTGTATCTTTGCATAGGAAACCCTTTTTCCAAAACCCAGACAAGAAATCCGGCAAGCAGCTGCGTTGCCAAGTTTTGCTTACGAAATTCTCCCAATCAGATATACAACCATGAAACGATTCCTCAGTCTGCTTTTATGCGCCGCATCCTGGATGCTGAACGCCGCCGCACAAACCGGCGATTCCCTGTCTTACGGCGTGACGGGCAACATGCCTTCCTTCTACACACAACTCAAACAGCAGCTCACCTACCCCATGGCCTGGGGAAACGCCCCGACCCGCGACTTCGGCCAGTGGCGCCTGCAGGCACGCGACATCCTGCAAACCTGCATGCAAAACCTGCCCCCTGCTCCTGATGCCTACGACATGACCGTCATTGCCACCGAACGGCGCAACGGCTACGAGGCACGCAAGATAGCGTTCAATCTGTCCGCGTGGTATCGTGTGACGGCCTATCTGCTGGTGCCCGATGGTACGGGTCCTTTCCCTGCCATCGTCATGCTGCACGACCATGGTGCCCACTTCAGCATCGGCAAGGAGAAACTGGTGCGTCCCTTCCGGGTAAGCCCCGAAACGGCTGCCGATGCCGACCAATGGGTACAGCGTTACTACGACGGACAATACACCGGCGACTACTTTGCCCGACACGGCTATGTGGTACTGGCCGTCGATGCCCTGCTCTGGGGCGAACGGGGCCGCCGGGAAGGAGACGATTACGACGTACAGCAGGCATTGGCTTCCAACTTTCTGCAAATGGGTACTTCGTGGGGCGCGCTGATCAGTGCCGACGATGTACGGAGCGCCGAGTTTCTGGCTTCGCTTCCGTGTGTCGACAAGGAACGGATAGGCTGTATGGGATTTTCGATGGGTGCTTACCGCTCGTGGATGCTTGCGGCGCTGACCGATACGGTCAAAGCGGCGGCTTCGGTCTGCTGGATGAACACGACCGGGCACCTGATGACGCTGACCAACAATCAGAACAAAGGAGGCTCGGCCTTCGCCATGCTCATTCCGGGCATCAGACGCTACCTGGACTATCCGCATGTAGCCGCCATCGCCTGTCCCAAGCCTTCCCTGTTCTTTTGCGGAAGCAAGGACAAGTTGTTTCCTCTTGAAGGCGTGGAGGATGCTTTCACCACTATGCAGCAGGTGTGGAACAGCCAGCATGCCGCCGAGAATCTTGTCACCCGCGTATGGGACGAAAAACACTTCTTCAGCAAAGACATGCAACAGGCTACCCTCGACTTCTTCGACCGGCATCTAAAGCCGTGACTGACAGAAACGACTGCCGCGAACGCAGAACCGCTTACTTCAGTTGCTTCTTTATCCACTCCCAGTGACTGCGCTCGGTGTCGTCCGAAGTCCAATGCTCGTTGACGGGTGTTATCAAGGCTTCCTTGGGGCACGACAGTACATTGTAAACGGCATAACTGGTAGTGGGCGGGCATACGTCGTCGTTGTATCCCCACGTCATACGGACAGGAACCTGAATGCGACGGGCAAAATTGACTACGTCATAGTAGGCCATCGTCCGCAACTTGTCGGGAGTGTCCATGCCTTCGGTGCGGAAGAAGTGCGGATATCCGCCTGCCCGCCCGGCTTTGTAGCCCGCCATGTCGCTCAGTGCCGGATGATTGGCCACACAGGCAGTGACGCGTTTGTCCAGTCCGGCAGTGACCAGCGCCAAGGCTCCGCCCTGACTGCCTCCCTGCACAATGACGTTCTTCCCGTCCCACTCGGGCAAGGAAGTCAGCAGATCGATGCTGCGTATACAGGCCAGATAGACGCGCTTCATGTAGTAATGGTCCCGGTTGTCCAGTCCATTCATCAGATAGCCGTTCTCGCGTCCGTTGAAGGCATCGCTGATTTCCCGGAAAGTTTCGGCACTCATTTCCGGATTCAGGCCGTGTATCTCGATTTCGAAACGGATGCATCCCTCTTCGGCATAATACTTGTGGCGCAAGGGGTCCTTAATGGTCTTGATGCCCGCTCCCGGGGGACAGAGCACCACGGGACACGCCCCTTGGGCCGCCTGCTTGGGATAGAACAGATAGCCGTAAACGGACTGTCCGCGCGCACTGACCTGCAACTTGACGAGGTAGCAGTCTATCCGGTCGGAACAATATTGTTCAGCACGAACCTTCGTATATTTCAGAGGAACTTTGGCCAGTTCGGCTTTGTTTTTCTCCCAGAACTCCTCGAAATCAGCAGGTTTCGTGGTATAGGGGCGAATCTCTTCGGGCGAGAAGCCTACCTTGATGTGATGACGGTACGTCTTCCCGTCCACCGTAGCCCACATGCGACAGTCGCGGAAACCCGGCTGCTTCATGGTGCCCACGTTTATCACTGCCTTTCCGTGTTTCAGCTGTACGCTGTCTCGGGCGTCGGCCGGCATCATGTCGCCGCCCATCTCGTAGTGAACGGTGACCCCGTCCTGCGGCATGCCGTACTTCAGCAGTTGTACTTCGACTGTCGCCTTCTCGCCCGTCCGGTACAGCCAGTCGGCATGGTCGGGCACTGTCACCCACAGCACATCGCTGCGGTAAGGGTTGTTCTCGGCCTGCAAGGGAAGCAGGGGCAAACACAGAAAGAGAAGTAAGAAAAAAGCCTGTTTCATACGTCGTTTCATCGTTTTATGTCCAACAAAGCATTGCCGTTCTTCACCGGGTTCCATCCGTCATTGCCAGCCAATACTTCCTCGATGGAATAACCTTGCAAGTCTTTCAACTGACGGGAGAAAGGTGCACGCTCGGCCTCCGTAGCTGCTCCTGCACCCGTACTTTGGTATTCGGCATAGAAGACGGTCTTTTCGGCCTCCTTCTTGCCCCAGTTGTGCCAGCCTGCGGGCAGAATGTGGCTGCCTAAGTCGCAACGGATAAACACCGCCTGTGCATACGGCCGCCACGGGCGGGACAGATAGACACCGTCCACTCCCTCGTCTGCCGTCAGCCGACAGTCATAGAACACGTAGCCGTAGGGCTGTCCTTCGTCGGTAGAAGGAGCCGTCACGTAGCCCTTGCCCTTGCTGTGGATGCGGCAACGGTTGAAGACAGCCGTCGACCAGCCGAAGATGAAGTCCACCGTTCCTTCCACGTAACAGTCTTCGTAGTACTGGCGGCAGCCTTTCGCATAGGTGTACAGGGTATCCTGGAATCCTAAGAAGCGGCATTGCTTGAAGTAAGCACGGTCGGCACTGACAAAGCAGGCTACAGCCTGACCGACCGGGCCGGCAGTATTCTCGAAAGTGATGTTTTCGGCATAGAAATCGGGAGCATAGATGTAGCACGAGGCTGACCCGGAGGTTCCCGTATTCTCGCCAAAACGGTTCGGTTTGGAGGCATAGTCGCCGAAAGACAGCACGGCACCTTCCTGCCCGATGAGCGAAAGGTTGATTTTGCTTTCGGGAATCACAATCTTTTCGCGATAGACGCCTTCGCGCACCAGGATGGTGGTACGCACGTTCTTCCGATAATCGGGCACGGCGTTGATGGCCTCCTGTACGGTGAAGAAATCGCCGCTTCCGTCCTTGGCCACCACAAAGTCGTAATGACGGACGTAAGATGCAAGTGCCGGAACCGCTGCGACAATGGCGTCGATGGCCAGTCCTGCCACGATGCGTGCACCCCGTACATTGAGGTGCGTGTTGTCTTCACGCCCCTTGGGCATGGCAGGCACCGTGTTGGCAGGTACCCACATGAAGAGTTCTTTCGACTTGACCGGTCCCAGTCCCTCCACCAGTTCGTGAGTAATCCGGTTCATGTCGACAAACGGCACATCCAGCTCGCGCGCCACGTTGCGGGGCGACTCCAGGTAAGCACCGTGAGTATCAATCAGCTGGTCACCCTCGGCTGAATGTTCGGCCTGTGCCTCGTGTTTGGCATCGGGGTTGACGCCCTTGCGGATGTCGTCCTGGCTGATAGCCGCTGCTACCGAACCTCCGTCGGCCGTGCCGAAATTGCGCCGCACGATGGAGTTGAACAATACGGGGATAGCTCCCTTGGCACGTGCCTCGGTAACGAAACGTTTCAGGTTGGCATCGAACGAACCGCCACCGGCATCGGTATGCCGCTTGGGATCGGTCTTCTCGTCGTTGTGGCCGAACTGGATAAAGACGTAATCGCCCTTCTTCAGCAACGAAAGCACCTTGTCCCACCGGCCTTCGTCGATGAAACTCTTGGTGCTGCGTCCGTTCACGGCATGATTGTCTACCCGTATCTCTTCGGACAGAAATCCAGGCAACATCTGTCCCCATCCTCTTTCGGGGTTGCCGCCGGTCAGGTCCTTGTCGGCCATGGTCGAATCGCCAATCATAAAAATGGTGATTGCTGGCTTGTCGGCTTTGAACGCCGTAAAGACCAGAAACAAGGCCAGCAGCAGAATCAGTTTGTTTTTCATATTATTCTTTTTTTACAGTTTCTTGGTTCATATCTATTTGGCAGAGGGCGTTTTCAGCCCTCACCTGCATCCCGTTTCCGGGACACTTGCACGGCTCGCGAGAGACACTTGTACGGCTCGCGAGCAACACAAGTGTGGAACACGAGCCGTGCAAGTGTGGCTCACATCCCCCGCCAGAAGGCTTCTGAAGGGGGGCATGAGCCTTATTTCTGTGCTTCGGCGGGTGTCCACGTCCGACACTGGCTGAAGATGTGGTTCCAGTCAGTATATTTGACAGCTTCTTCCTCAGTCAGTATCTTTACCCAGCCTACACGTCGCGAGGTATCGGCTCCCGGACCACGGTTGCCATATTCGCCATAACGGGCTGTCCGCTCGTTGTCGGCGTTTCGCCAGTTGTCCCATCCGGCGGGACAGATGTGGACACCCATCTCGCACCCCACGAACACGGTAGCGGCATACGGTCGCCACGGACGCCCCAGATAGACCTTGTCCACGTCCGGAGCTGCCGTCAGCCGACAGTTCAGAAACACGTAGCCCACCTCCACACCGGGCGGTGTAGAGGCTGCCGTGATGTACGAATTACGTTTGCTATGGATGACACAGTCCTCGAACAGGGCGGTGGAAGGACCGAAGATAAAATCGGTTGTTCCCTCGATGTAACAGTTCTTGAAATAAAGGCGGGTACCGGCAGCACCAGTATAAACGGTATCCTGATTGCCCAGAAAGCGGCAACCGACGAACACCAGCCGGTCGCCCTCGGTGTGCAAGGCCACGGCCTGCCCCAAGGGAGGGGCATTGTTCTCTATCGTCAGGTTACGGAAAGTGATGCCGTTTCCCTCCACCTTCAGCGTATAGGTGCGGAACGTGCCCATCCGGCGGATATTGGCGTGGTCGTCGAACGTTATCACTGTCTTTTCAGCATCCTCGCCTACAAAATCGACATTCTGTAGCCAAGAAGGCACTACCAGCTTTTCCCGATACACACCGTTGCGGACAAGCACCGTCACCCGATAGTCCATAAAAGCACGTATGCCCTCCATGGCCTCGGTCAGCGTGCGGTAATCGCCGTTGCCGCTGCCGTCCACCACGAACGTGTCTTTCCACTTACCGTCGGCCGACCATGCGCTTCCTGCACAGACCAGGCACAGCAACAACAGCCGAAAACGTATCAGCACCTCACGTTTCATCCTGCGACGGCTTTATTTGACGATGGCTTTTACTTCCTGCAGGCGTTCCCATTCGAGACTCGCCATGATGAACGGCCCCACTGCCTTGGCATCGTTGTCGCGGATGGTCTCGTTGATGTAATAGTCGTAATCGCCCGAACGATAGTTCTTTCCACCCAGTCCGGCCACAGCACAGGCCTGCGTGATGCTGACCAGTCCGTCCTTATCGACACGGATAAATTCTTTCAGAATGCCCTTGTAGCCCTTGACGGCCACTTCAAGGTAAGAAGGATCAATATATCCCTTGCGCACCCCCTTGAACAACGCATAGACGAACATGGCCGAGCAAGAGGACTCCAGATAGTTCCCTTTAGCACCGCTCTTGTCGAGCACTTGATACCACACACCCGTCTTACTGTCTTGCAGACGCTTCACCTGAGCAGCTATGTTATTGAAGATGACCAGCATGGAATCGCGCCCCGCCTCATGCTTCGGAATAAAGTCGAGCGCATCGACAAACGCCATGGCATACCAGCCCAGCGCACGCCCCCAGCAATGTTGCGACTGACCGGTCACGGGATCGGCCCAACGTTCCTTACGGCTTACGTCGCACGCATGGCGGTAAAGTCCGTTGGCAGGATCGTACGTATGGCGTGCGGCCATCAGAAACTGGTTGACTACATCGGGATAAACCTCCACCTGATTGTTGCGGAATGCATATTCGGCGTAGAAAGGAGCCCCCATGTAAACGCCGTCCAGCCATACCTGATTGGGATAAATCTTCTTGTGCCAGAAGCCGCCGTCGGCATTACGCGGATGTTCGTCGAACTGGCTGCGCAGCAGATCGAGGGCTTTCCGGTATTTCTCGTCCTTGGTCTGTTCGTAGATGCGGAACAGGAATTTGCCGGAGTTCACGCGGTCCAGGCTGAACTCCTGACGTTTATACATTTTTATTGTGCCGTCGGCATTCACCATCGTGTCGGCATAGGCCAGGGCGTAATCGTAGAACTTGCGGTCGCCGTAACGGTCGTAAACGTCGAGCATCGACTGAAGTTCCAGTCCGTGACAATAGTCCCACTTCAGTTTAGGCTGGAAGTCCAGTTGCCACGACTCCGGACAACGTATCATTTCCGACTCGGCCATCCGTACCGACCAGGGCTGTTTGTCACTCACTTTCTGAGCCGACATTCCCCAAGGAAAAGCCATCCACAGGGAACATACTAAAATCTTACAAATAATTGAGTTTTTCATGGGATTCTTCATTTATAGATATCAGACCTATCATTTTCCAAAACAAAAATAGCACATTCCATCAAGAACGGCGTGTATTTTTGGGTATAGTATGTGCAATATTTGGTATTCGTGTGCGAGAACGGAGTTTTTTGTGCACGATAACGACAAATTTAGTCCAAAATCGTCCATTTTACTAATAATTATGGCTTTGGAGTTTGATTAATTGAGAAAAGGTCTTAATTTTGGCACAGTTTTCAAGTTGTACCAATCGAAAAACATAACCTTATTAATAATTAAATCAGAAAAGAATGGAACAAGTTTTCGGCTATATCATCGGCTTAGGAGCAGCAGTGATGATGCCTATTATTTTTACAATCTTAGGAGTTTGCATTGGCATTAAGTTCAGCAAGGCACTGAAAAGCGGTTTACTGGTAGGTGTCGGTTTTGTAGGTTTATCCGTTGTCACAGCGTTGCTGACCAGCAGCCTTGGCCCGGCCTTGAGCCAGGTAGTCGAAATCTATGGTCTCCAACTGAAAATATTCGATATGGGATGGCCGGCAGCAGCAGCCGTAGCCTATAACACAACGGTAGGTGCTTTCATCATCCCTGTCTGTCTGGGAGTAAACATCCTGATGCTTCTGACCAAAACAACCCGTACGGTCAACATCGACTTGTGGAACTACTGGCACTTTGCTTTCATCGGCGCAGTAGTCTACTTCGCCAGCGACAGCATCCTGTGGGGTTTCTTCGCAGCCATCATCTGCTACATCATTACCCTGATTTCGGCCGACTATACCGCCAAGAAGTTCCAGAACTTCTATCCCGGCATGGAAGGAATCTCCATCCCGCAACCGTTCTGCGCCGGATTCATTCCCTTTGCCGTAGCCATCAATAAGGTACTGGACAAAATCCCCGGATTCGACAAGCTGTACATCGACGCCGAAGGTATGAAGAAAAAATTCGGTCTGCTGGGCGAACCTCTCTTCCTGGGTATCGTAATCGGATGCGGTATCGCTGCCCTCTCCTGCCACAACGGTCAGGAACTGGTAGACAAGATACCTTATATATTAGGACTCGGTATCAAGATGGGAGCCGTTATGGAGCTGATTCCGCGTATCACCGGACTTTTCATCGAAGGTCTGAAACCCATTTCCGACGCCACACGCGAACTGATTGCCCGCAAGTTCAAGGGAGCCGTAGGCCTGAACATCGGTATGAGCCCTGCATTGGTTATCGGCCATCCTACCACACTGGTCGTTTCCTTGCTGCTGATTCCCGTAACCATCCTGCTGGCTGTTATCTTGCCGGGCAACGAATTCCTGCCACTGGCATCTCTGGCCGGTATGTTCTACGTATTCCCGCTGGTATTGCCCATCACCAAGGGTAACGTACTGAAATCGTTCCTCATTGGTCTCGTAGCCCTGACAGTAGGTTTGTACTTCGTAACCGATATGGCTCCGCACTTCACTCAGGCAGCCAACGACGCTTATGCCACAACAGTAGCCAAAGGCAGTCCCGACGGTGCCCTGAAAATCCCCGACGGATTCGAAGGTGGTGCACTCGACTTCGCATCAAGCATCTTCTCGTGGATTATTTTCCACCTGACTTATACCTTTAAATATATAGGTGCCGGTATTCTGGTATTGTGCACACTGGCTCTGATGATCTGGAACCGCCGTGCCATCATCAAGTTGCAGAAAAAAGCTGCCAGCGAACCGGTTGAGAAATAAAAAAGAAAACAATAAAACATCAAAAAAGGAGTAATATGAAAAGATTAGCATTCGCATTTATGTTGGGAGCCGCTGCCATAGCAGCCAATGCCCAAGTGAATTACAAAGTGCAGACAGCCTGCCATCCGGATGACGTGAAGCACTACGACACCGAACGTCTGCGCAGTGCCTTCATCATGGAAAAAGTTATGGCTCCGGACGAAATCAACGTAACCTATACACTGTACGACCGCCTCATCTATGGTGGTGCCATGCCTGTCAACAAGGTTCTGAAACTGGAAGTATTCCCCGAACTGGGTCCGGAAATCACTTATTTCCTGGAACGCCGCGAGCTGGGTGTCATCAACATCGGTGGCGATGGTGTAGTGACTGTAGACGGTAAGGAATATCCGATGAAATACAAAGAAGCCCTCTACGTAGGTTGCGGTAACAAGGAAGTAACTTTCAAGAGCAACGATGCCAGCAAGCCTGCCAAGTTCTACATCAACTCGGCACCGGCCTACAAACCTTACGTTACACAGCTGATCACAACCGATGTGAAAGCTCAGAAAGCTGATCCCAAGAAATATGCCCTCGCCATCTCAGACCACTATGGCAAGATGGAAGATAGCAACGACCGCGTTGTAAATCAGCTGATCGTGAAAGATGTATTGGAAAGAGTAAAGAATGGCGGTACCAACCAGTTGCAGATGGGTCTTACCGAACTGGCTCCGGGTTCTGTATGGAATACAATGCCGGCTCACACCCACACTCGCCGTATGGAAGCCTACTTCTACTTCAACGTTCCCGAAGGCAACGCCATCTGTCACCTGATGGGCCAACCGCAGGAAGAACGCCTCATCTGGTTGCACAACGAACAGGCTGTCACTTCTCCCGAATGGAGCATCCACGCTGCTGCCGGAACACGTAACTATACCTTCATCTGGGGTATGGGCGGTGAAAACCTGAAGTACAGCGACAAAGACGAAATCAAGTATACGGATATGAGATAAAATACTCCGAAAACACCTGAACGGGCATAAATGTTAATCATTTATGCCCGTTTTTGTCATTTTATTTAGGATTTCCACCAATTTTTACACCCAAGAAAAACCACAAATCCGTATATTTGCAGGAAACAAATATTAAATCTACTATCATGAACAATTATCAGAATGCTGTCAGCAAGATGACCAACTATCGCTGGACCATCTGTGCCATGCTTTTTTTCGCGACAACCGTAAACTACCTTGACCGTCAGGTTCTCTCACTGACATGGAAAGATTTCATCGCTCCCGAATTCCACTGGACCGATGCACATTACGGAGACATTACCGCTATTTTTTCACTTGTATACGCCGTAGCCAACCTTTTTGCCGGACGCTTCATTGACTGGATGGGCACCAAGAAAGGATATCTTTGGGCTATCTTCGTCTGGTCCATGGGTGCCTGCCTCCATGCCGTCTGCGGTTGGGCTACCGAACATGTAGTAGGCATTCACGATGCTGCTGAAATGATTGCGGCTACCGGAGCTGTTGCCACTACCATCGCCATTACCAGTGTCTACTTCTTTATTGCCGCACGTATTGTGCTCAGTATCGGTGAAGCCGGTAACTTCCCCGCCGCTATTAAAGTAACTGCTGAGTACTTCCCTAAAAAAGACCGTGCATTCGCTACATCCATCTTCAACGCCGGTTCCACTGTAGGTGCTCTTGTTGCTCCAGTCACCATTCCCTCACTGGCCAGATATTTTCAAAGCCTTGGCATCGGAAACGGATGGGAAATGGCTTTCATCGTCATCGGTGTATTAGGTTTCGTATGGATGGGCGTATGGGTATTTGCATACAAGAAACCGGAAAACAATCCTCATGTCAATGCAGCCGAACTGGCCTATATCAACCTGGACAAACAGGCTGAACAGAACGAAAAGCCACAAGACACTGCCAATCAGAAAGAAGAACGCAAAATGAGCCTTTGGGAATGTCTGAAATATCCTCAGTCATGGGCTGTAGCTGTAGGTAAGTTTATGACCGATGGCGTATGGTGGTTCTTCCTCTTCTGGACTCCTGCCTATATTTCCGATGTCTACGGTTTCTCTTCGGACAGCGGAACGGCTCAGCTGCTGATTTTCGTACTCTATGCCATCACCATGCTGTCCATTTACGGTGGCAAGCTGCCTACCATCATCATCAACAAGACAGGCATGAATCCTTATGCAGCCCGTATGCGCGCCATGTTTATCTTCGCCCTGTTCCCCTTGTTGGCTCTGTTTGCCCAGCCGCTTGGTGAGTATTCCTACTGGTTCCCCATCATCATCATCGGTATAGCCGGTGCTGCCCACCAATCCTGGTCGGCCAATATCTACTCCGTAGGAAGTGACATGTTCCCCAAGAGTGCCGTAGCCACCATTATCGGTTTAGGTGGTATGGCAGGCGGTATTGGCGCTTACCTCATAAACAAATGCTCGGGAATGCTGTTCACTTATGCTGCCGGTACCACCATGGTCGACGGCCAGGAAGTAGAAATGACCAAGGCTCTCCTTGCTCAGGGTGCCGAATACGTACAGCCCGCCATGCACTTTATGGGCTTCGAAGGCAAACCGGCCGGTTACTTCATCATCTTCTGCGTCTGCGCCGTGTCCTATCTGATTGGCTGGTGCATCATGAAGATATTGGTACCGAAATACAAACCCATTGTTTTAGACTAAAGGAAGCTGACTTATTTTTCCCCAGTTAGGAAAAAAGAATTCCCCAGTTGGAAAAATATTTTTTCCTAACTGGGGAAAATTGTACCCATATTCCATGGAAAAAAAAAGGGAAGTCTCACGACTTCCACAATTCTTCTAACCTTAAATCTAAATCTCTATGAAAAAAACGTGGGGCAAAGATAATGCTTTTTCTGATAATTTGATATTAATAAACACTATAAAGTTACTTTATTGTGCAAAAAAGTTATAAGAAGCCCTGAATTTCGTCCAATAAATCGGCATAAACCGGATTTTGTCCGAGCAATTGCGGTACTCCCGTCATAAACATCTGCCTTCGGGCACGGGTCAATGCCACATTCAGCTTACGGTCTATCAGCACTCCGTTTTCTTCGGTCATGTTCGCCAGGAACTTCAGTTGAGAGACACGGTTCACGCAGAACGAATAGATGATGACATCGCGTTCGCTACCCTGAAAACGCTCCACCGTATCTACCAGCACATCATTCAGCTGGGGAATACCCGTTGCAGCCAGTTCTTTCCGTATCAGAGCTATCTGGCTACGGTAAGGAGTAATAATACCCAAAGTAGACAGCGGGCAGAACCCGGAAGTCCGGTCATACTGATGATAGACCGCAACTGCCAGACGTGCCACGATGCGTGCCTCAGCATGATTCACCTTCGACGATTGCAAAGCCGGCTCGGGCTCGGACGGCAGAAAAGCAACGCGGCGCACCAGTATATCGGCAAACTCAGAATCCTCCAGCCCTTCCGCCAAATTCAACTCGCCAAACTGATGGGTAAGCCCGATGGGCACCAGCTTACCACCATAAAAAGCGCGGTTGGGAAAAGCTGCCACATCGACATTCATCCTCCCCTGCCGGCAAAGCATGTCGTAAAAGCGGGACGATACGGCTGCCTGTTCTCCTTCCTGGCCAGCCAGCATCCGATACAGACGTTCGAACAACGAATCTTTCAGATTGCGCAACCCAATGTCGCGCAGAGCCTCATCGCATACCTCCGACTGCTCGGACGACTGCAATATCACTGCCGGCAGCTGCTTGTGATCGCCTATCATGATGAATTTGCCGATAGCGTTTCCCCCCGACACGCTTCGCATGCACAGCAAGCCCAACAGTTGCGGTTCCAGTATCTGTGTGGCCTCATCAATCAGTGCCACATCAAACGTTTTCAGGCGGAAAAGTTCGGTACGGGAAGAAAGCGTAGCCACCGTTCCCACAAAAATACGGCAGCGGGCAATACGCTCCTGCACTGCCCGACGGTTGGCACAACTGTCCAACACGTTCTCCATCAGGTAGGGCCGGTAAGGCACTTCGCACGACAACTCGCTGCCCACCCGGATAAAATCGACCGCCGGAGCGATGGAAACCAGCATCTTGCAGATTTCGTCCACCGCCCGGTTGGTATAGGAGAGCAACAGAATCTGCTTCCCCTCTCCATGAAATGTCTCGACCATCCGACGCAAGGCACGCGAAGTCTTTCCCGTTCCCGGAGGCCCGACAAGCAAGAAATAGTCGCGTGCAGCCTTCGCCTTCAGGGCTACACGGACAAAGTCGTCACCGGCAGCAGCGATAGCCCCATCCAGTGCACTGTCAAATCCGGGCATCCTCTGACCCAACAGCAGATCGCGCCTGTCCTGCGTAGCCGACAGGAATGCCGCCAGTCCCGCATACATACTGCGGAACGACGTATCCATATAATCGTGCTCGATGGCATAACGGCTGCCGGCAGGCAGCACACCGGCATTCTGCTGGGTAGAACGCAGACGCACGGTAATCGTATGATCGGTCATACATTCAATGTTCCCCTTGAACACCATCTTGTTTGTCACATTGTCCGTATCGGCATTCCGCTCGTACAGAACAATGACATCGCCCTGCCGGAAGTTGGGCAGCGCCTCTCCCCGCTCGGTCTCGGCCGAAGAGGGTGTCCGCAACTGAAAGCGCAAGAACGGCTTGTGTTCGTCGGAAGCATGGTTTTCGACAATGGTCAGGTCGTAAAGTATTTCTCCCGCCTCGCACTTCTCGGTCAGGGTCGAAAGCCACAACGACGAAGCTCCCGAGTGCCCCTGATAGACTACATCGCCCGACTTGGAAGTATACAGTTCTTTGGTGATGAAGTTGTAAAGTGTATAGAAATAGCTTTGCTCCAGCGGCGACAGGGCACGCAACTTACCCGCCACGGCCTCAATCTGCGGATACAGGAAACGTTTCCACAATGTATTGTCCAGTTGCCGTTCGTTCAGCGTGTCAGGGCAGATGTCCTGCAGACGTTCGGCAGTGTAATGAGGACTGTTGCGCAGCTGAATGCCGTATTCGGTTGCCACGATACGGTTGCGCACCTCCATCACCCTGCGCACCATGGCCCACGAAGAGCGTGCCGGATAGAGCATCGGATAGCGGGTATAGAGCAGATAGGGCCTGACCCGGCGGTGATCCATCCCCATCGAGTATTCCAGTACGGCCTGGTAGAGCAACATCTGCACCAGGTTGTTCTCCTTCGGTTCCACCTTGCCGCGAATGCTGTATTCGTCTGCCTTACCCGACTTCATTTCGATAAAGGCCGACATGTCGCGCTGCATGTAGTCCAGACGTCCCTGCAAGCCCAGTGCCTCGCAGATGTACGAAGGTTCGAGCACGGCATCCGTCTTGTCCAGCGCATATCCCGAGGCCTGAAAAGTCTCGGTCACCGTTTTCCGGATGTTCTCGAAATGCAGCTGGCAGTCGGCAAAAAAAGCCTTTTCTTTCTCGCGGTCGCGAAGGTCGGCACAGGCTGCCAGCTCCACGGCGTACGACCGGAAAGCCTTCTTCATGCACGCCAGATAGTCGGGCGTGCCGTCAGCGTGAATCCATTCGTCGAGGAACAGATTGGCGATGTTTCCCAGTAACAGCGGACGGGTATTGTCGGGCACCTGCAAGCGTGCCAGCATGTAGTTGGCCGGATGATGGCCGTAGTCGCGGAAACACTCGGCCAGCGAGCTGATGTCAATCAGATAGTCGGGTTCAAGGATGATGAAGGAAGGGGTCAGTACGCCGTCCTCGTCTATCCGTACGTCCAGCAGGTTCACCTGTGCGTTCCGCCACAGCAGCTGACAGGTCTCGGCAAACTCTTCGTTGATTTGGGGCACATTGTAGCGCACCTTCAGAGGCTCGTCGGCCACCATATCGGTAGGGAGTACATAGAGAAAATCATTATCGGCATACTGAAAGCTGACACGCATCCGCCGCTTCTGCTCGCGGGCAGGAGGAGCTACGATGTAAGTACTGTCGGCACGCGGCAAGGCATGATACAACAGGGGAGGAATTTCCGTGCCATACAGTCGTTTGACAAAAAAGGCCAGCGTCTTGGCATCGCGCAACAGTTGGTCGCGCTGTGGCATGGCCTGCCGGTTCAGAATGGCATTGGAGGTCAACCGGAAAGTGTGTAGCCGGTTCTGCTCAACAACAGAAAGGCCGACTTTTGACGCCACAAAGTTGATACGGGCGGAAAGGTCGGTCATCTGTAAACTGCTGTCGGGCATTTGTGTACGGCAAAGTTGCTCCAGCAACTCGCGCAACTGGCGATACGCCATCGCCAATGCCTCGTCGGGTGCTTTTGTCACCTCCAGCAATAAATCATAATATTCCCTTACATCATTTTCCATGATGCAAAGGTAAGGAAAAAACGCTTTACTTTTTCTGGCTTCTCGGCTTCTTATTTGCTTCGTTCATTGCCTCTGCCATTTCGTAAGCCGGAACATGATGTTTATCTTTCGGCTTTTTCGGTTTTTTGTTACCTGCAGCTCCCATATATCAAGACCTCCATATTTAAAAGTGAAACATTAATATTATCACGCACCCCGTAGCAAAGAACATGCCAAAGCGCAACGATGACAGTTAAACTTTACTATGTCACTCTTTCTTCTCCCGTATCATCAGGATGCTTAACTCGTAGAGCAGGTACAACGGCACGGCTACCACCGTCAGCGTGAAAGGATCGCCCGTAGGCGTAATGATGGCTGCCGCTATGACAATCAGTACAATGGCATGACGACGGTATTTGCGCAGGAAATCCTTGTGAACCACTCCCAGCAGCGAAAGCAGCCAGGTGACTAAAGGCAGTTCGAAAGCCAGACCCATGCACAGTACCAGCATCATGAAATTGTCAATATAGGAATTCAGCGATATCTGATTCTCGATAGCACTGCTCAGCTGATAGGTAGACAGGAAACGCAGCGTCAGCGGATAGACCATGAAATAGCCCAGCAACACCCCCACAAAGAACATCACCGTCCCGATGCCCAACGCCTTCCGCACGCCTTTCACCTCGTTCGGATAGAGGGCAGGACGAATAAAGCGCCACACCTCGTAGAACATATAGGGAGCGGCAGTCACTACCGACATCCAGAATGCCGTAGACATGTGGATGAAGAAAGGTGCCGCCAGATTGATATTGATCAGTTTGACGTGGAACTCCTGCGTGAAGAAGTCATCGTGCAGGTCCAGCTCCTGCCCGATCCAGCGCAGAAGGTCGTAGAAGACAAAGTCGTTGTGGCAGGGAGCCAGGATGACCTTGTCGAACAGATAAGGCATCGCAATAAAATAACCTACGGCCAGCACGAACCACACACCGAGCACACGAAACAGCACCCGACGCAGTTCGTCCAGATGATCCCAGAAAGTCAACTCCTTATCCGCCATACGCTATTCTACCGCTATCAGGGACAACTTTTCCCCTCATTTCTTCTCTGCCTTGTCCGCCGGTTCGTCTATTTCTTCTTTCGCCTTGTTGATTTCTTCCTTCGCTTCGTTGACTCCTTCCTTAAAGCTCTTCACGCCTTTGCCCAATCCGCGCATCAGTTCGGGAATTTTCTTTCCGCCAAACAACAGCAGAATCACCAGAAGAATGATTAACCACTCGGATCCGCTGGGCAAGAAGCCCAATAGCAATAAATTTGTCATATATTCACTTATTTATTTAATTCTGCTGCAAAAATAGCAAAAATTCCTTTGGCACCTTCCAAAACTTGCTTTTTAGCAAAAAGTCTACTTACTTCAGTCCTGATAGTACACACGCTTTACCCGGGTCGACACACTGGTCAGCACTTCGTAAGGAATAGTGTCGAGCGCATCGGACAGCACTGTGATAGGCAGATGGTCGCCGAAGATTTCCACCGTATCGCCTTCCTTGCAGTCAATGTCCGTCACGTCGATCATGCAGACGTCCATACAAATGTTACCCACATACGGAGCGCGCTGGCCGTTGACCAGGCAATAGGCGTGTCCGTTGCCCAAATGGCGGTTCAGGCCGTCGGCATAGCCGATGGGGATGGCTGCAATGCGCGAAGCACGGGTCAGGTGTCCCTTGCGGCTATACCCTACCGTATCTTCGGCCGGTACATCGCGGATTTGCAGGATGGTCGTCTTCAGCGTGCTTACATTATTAATAATGGAATTGTCGAACGGATCAATGCCATACAACCCTATGCCCAGGCGTACCATATCGAACTGCGCACCGGGAAAACGCTCAATACCCGCCGAGTTACAGATGTGACGAAGAATCTTGTGCGGGAAAGCTGCCTGAAGTTCGGCAGAAGCCTTCTCGAACGTTTCTATCTGATGACGGGTAAACGAATCGAACTGCGCACCGTCGCTGCCCACCAGATGCGAGAACACCGAACGGACAATCAGCGCATTCTGCTCCTTCAGCCGTTCAATCAGCCGGGGCATGTCGGCAGGGGCAAATCCCAGACGGTGCATACCGGTATCCAGCTTGATGTGGATGGGGAAGTTGGCTATACCTTCCTTCTCAGCCTCTTTTATCAGGGCATCCAGCAGGTGAAAACTGTAGACTTCGGGCTCAAGCGCATAGTCGAACATGGTTTTGAAAGCGGTCATTTCCGGATTCATGATCATGATGTTCGAGGTAATACCCGCCTTGCGCAAGTCGGAACCTTCGTCGGCCACAGCTACAGCCAGGTAGTCGACGTGGTGTTCCTGCAAGGTCTTGGCTATTTCGTACGACCCGGCACCATAGGCCGAGGCTTTCACCATGCAAACCATTTTCGTCTCAGGCTTCAGGAAACTACGGTAATGATTCAAGTTGGCCACCATTGCTCCGAGGTTGACTTCCAGAATGGTTTCGTGCACCTTCTTCTCCAGCACTTCGGTCAGTGCGTCGAAGCCAAACTTCCGCGCTCCCTTTATCAGTATGATTTCATTTTCCAGACGGAGTTCGCGTTGGCCGACAGCCTTTATCAGCGATTGCGTATCGGGATAGAAAGCTTTTTCCACGTTAAAGCGGTCGGCCGACAAAGAAATGTCGTTTCCTACCCCGATGATGCGTTCAATGCCACGCCGGTTTACCAACTGGGCAACCTGCCTGTACAGCGTAGGCGTATTCTGTCCCGTCTCCAGTATGTCCGACAGGATAAGGGTTTTCTTCAGCGGTGTTCCTTTTTCCCCACCACTGACGGCGCAACGGCGGTCCAGAAAGTCGAGGGCGATGTCCAGCGAACTCAAGTCGCTGTTGTAACTGTCGTTAATCAGCAGGCAACCGTTTTTACCTTCTTTCACCTCCAGACGCATGGCCACCGGCTCCAGCCTTGCCATACGCTCGGTAATCTGTTCGGCCGGAAGCATCAGGTACAGACAGGCAGCCAGACAGTTCAGCGAGTTCTCGATCGACGCATCGTCGATGAAAGGCAACGTAAAGCTGTTATCCATATCCAGGTAACGGTAGGAAATCACTGTACAGTTGTCTTTCTTCTCAATCTTGCTGACGTATAGCGGACGCTCCATGTCCTTGCAACTCCAGGCTATCTCACGGGCCGACAGCATCGACTTGGCCACGCAGTTGCAGATAAACTCGTCATCACCATTGTATATCACTACATCGCAGTCCTTAAACAGGGTCAGCTTTTCCATGCACTTTTCCTGCAAAGAGAAGAAATTCTCCTGATGCGCCCCTCCGATATTGGTCAGAATGCCGATGGTAGGCTTAATCATGTTCTGCAAGGCACGCATTTCGCCCGGTTCGGAAATACCGGCCTCGAAAATGGCCAGGTCGGCAGCCTCGTGCATCTGCCATACCGACAAAGGTACACCGATCTGCGAATTATAACTGCGCGGCGAACGCACAATGGCACGCTCGGGACTGAGCAACTGGTGCAGCCACTCCTTGACTACCGTCTTTCCGTTACTGCCCGTGATGCCTATCACCGGAATCTGGAAACGGTCGCGATGCACTTCTGCCAGCTTCTGAAGCGCCTTCAGCGTATTCGAAACCACCAGAAAATTACATCCCGCCAGTTTTTCGCTTTCGAGTTGCTGAAACTTCTCTTCGCTGACCACAAAATTGCGCACGCCCCGTGCATACAGTTCGGGAATGTAACGCGTACCGTCGTTCCGTTTGGTAGTAAGTGCAAAGAACAAAGTTTCTTCGGGAAAACTCAGCGAACGGCTGTCTGTCAACAGCCAGTCAATGGTGGCAGGCACGTCTCCTACGCGTCTGGCACCTGTCACCTCTGCTATATTTTCAATCGTGTATGACATATCTCTCTTTCATTTTTGAAGTCTAAGTACGGATATTTTCTGTTAAGTCGGTCTATTTTTAACACAATTTGTCCTAAAAAACGCTTATACTCTTCAGACTCGGGACGGAAAGGCTTATGTTGCAGCATCTTGCCGATATTTTCACTTTCTTCTATAATCTGTAACGTTTCCTTTGCAAAGCAGGCTTCCGAAAAACGTTGCCACACGTAGCCCACCGCCAGGTCGGACGGATGGACCAGATCGTCGGCATAGAAACGGTAATCGCGCAACTCGTCGTTCAGCAATTCGTAGGCCGGGAAATAGAAGATGCGTCCGGCAAACTGCTGTTGCAAAGCGTCGATGGCCAGCAGCAAGGTTGCCTTGCTGAGCTGGTTGGCATGCAGGCCGTCGCGCACGTGGCGGATGGGACTGACCGTCAGAATCACCCGCAGCCCGGGACGCTGCTTCCACAAAGTTGTCAACAGGTCCGCATAGTCGTCCACAATCTCCTCCACCGACAGCCGGCGACGGCGGAAACAGCTTTCCGGCAGCTTGTGACAGTTGCCTACAATGCGCCCCGTCTGCCCGTCCTCGTACACCCACGAAGTGCCGAACGTCAGCAGTAGTACGTCGAGCGAAGACAGCCACTGGCGGGCGACAGACAGCCGGGCATTGATATTGTGCAATACTTCGTCCGGATCGGCAACCGAAAAGTCGCTATGGTGCATGGGGCTGTGCCAGCAACCGCCTGCCCGAAACAAATCGTCTCCGGTATATTGCTTGCCGGAACCAATCTCACGCAAAGCGGCCGAGATGGAAAGCGGATTGTAAAGTACGCCATACGGATTGACTTCGCAAGCGAACTTGGCCTGCAACAGCCTTGCACCAATGTTCGAAGCAAAGCACGAACCCATCAGCATCAGGTGGTCCCGATGGGTCAGCCGGGGCCAGTCGGACGGTATCTCTACCGGAGTATACAAATTCATCATGTTCTATCTGACAAAAAACATAAACGGTGCAAAGATAGTGAAAGGTGAGAGCAGAGGCAAATGGAAAACCAAAGTTTTCAATTTAACTATGCCGAACCGAATCCTATATTATGTAAAGATAGCGAAAGGTGAGAGCAGAGGCAAATATTCCCCAGCCAGATTTACTCCCGCTCCCCTCTCCCCTCTCCTTGGGAGAGGGGCCGGGGGTGAGGCTCCACCCAATACCCATTCCCATACTTCGTATGCACCCTGCGCCCCAACTGCGCCAGCAGGCGGGCGAACGACGTACACGAACAGTCCTTCAGAGCAGCAGGATTCTTCTTCTTCACTGTGGCATAGATATCCGCCGCCGACATTAATCTTGCACCCTGCTCGCCCGGCTCGGCGAAGCGGAAGCAGGAGCTGACCAACTCTTCGGCAGGCGTAACGCGGTAGAACGGACGGTTAGCCTGTTGGATTTCGGTTTCCTCTTCCTTGCTGAACCAGCAACGTTCGCCATTCTCCAACTCGTGCAGCAGCTGGGCATAAAGCTGTTCATAATCTATCGGCGTGGTGCAGTCGATGGGGCGTTCCACCTCCACACAGATAAAGCGACGGCTGCCCGAAAGGTCGGTCAGCAGGTCTCGGCGGTTGCTGGTGCCGATGAAGGAGGCGATGCGGGGCAGCGGCTCTGCCGTGCGGCGGTAGGCACGGCGTACACGCAAGGCTTCCATTTGCATCAGGTTCTTCAGCTGGGGCATCCGGCTGGCGGGCAGACGGTCGAACTCGTCCAGGTTGATAAGTCCATACGAGGCTAATTTGTTCTCCGCCGCCGTAGCGTTGGTCAGGTCGAAGCTTTCGGTGAAGTAGTCGCGCAGTTGGGGCGGGAGTAGCAGGCGGCAGAAGGTAGATTTGCCCAAACCTTGTGCGGTGCTGACCAGTAGCGGTGCCACACTGTTGGCGCGGCGTCCCTCTCCGCCACGACCTGTCCACTGGGCGGTGACGGCCAGCATCCAGCGGTGGAAAGCACGTGTCCAGAGTTCGGTGTCGGACACCCGTTTGGCCAGTTCGGTCACCCGGTCGGTACCGTCCCATGCGGGGAGTTGCTTGAAGTAGAGGTCGAACGGGTGATAAGCCTGCACGTGGTCGGACTCCACGTAACGTTTCACGTCACGGTCCCAGCAGTCTACGCCGTTGTCGATGGCGTCAAGGGCGATGCCGTTCAGCGTGCGGCTGTCCACGGGGGTATAAATAAGGTGGTGCGGATCGCTTGTGAGGTCGGTATTTATGCGGGCGCACTCCGTGCGTTCCGTCAGCAGGTTGTAGCGGAAGGCGTAGTGCAGCTTCAGGTAGCGCGTCAGGCGTTGCATCATCTGTTGCTGACGCGAGGGCTTTTCGGGTTGGGCAGGAGATTCTTCAGCAGGTGCAGCGACCTCTTCTTTGGGTGTATTTTTTAGCGCATCTTTCACTGTATCCTTTTCAATGACAGGCGGTTGTTCCATTGTCAGAATACGCGCTTCGGCAGTTTCTTCGGGTTGCGCATCCACCCATTCAATGATTTCGTTCCCGCCGTTCAGGCTGAACATGCGTTTCTGTTCACCTTTGGCACGGTCATCGGGTGTCCAGGTCATGCGGACACTGAACTCGCCGCCGCCCATTACTATAAATACTTCGCCTCCGGGCAGGCGGGTGCAGACGTGTTGCAGGTCGGCGAACAGTTGTTCGTAAGTGGAAGCGGCAGAGGCTGCTGTCGTTGTGCCGGTCGTGTTAGTTGTCTCGTTTGTCGTGTTGTCCTTGTGTGGGGTGTTCCACGGAAGGAACCAGCTTTTCAAGTTCGTAATCAGATTCATAGCGATTTTTGGGTTTAAGTGTGAATAGGGACGAGGGACGCGGCTACAGACTCCGAGGCACCTTGTTCCCTTGTTAACTCGTCAACTTGTCAACTCATTAACTGTTCCCCAAAGATACAAAATCGGAAGGCCTTTGTCAAGTGGATGAGGGTGAAATAATCAACAAAAATCAACTTTTTTTTCAATCACCACGGAAGGACACAGAGTTTTCAGCAGTTTGCAGGGTGAAGTTTCACCGTAATATTCTGTGGGTGAACTATTTGTGGTGAAAGATGGATACGCGGAATACACGGAATGAGCGGATGAACGCGGATTTTAATTTTTAATTATTCATTTTTAATTGAATCAACGTGAAGCTTTATCTTTCACCATAATCAACAGGTTACCAGCATGGTTTTCTTCTGTTGAAAGCGTGAACCCAATTTCCCCATTTCTCCTTTTCATCCGTGTTCGTCCGTCCTCTCCGCGTCGTCCGCGTATCCATCCCTCACCCGTTTTTCATTTTTCATTATTCACTTTTCATTCTTAACTACCTACTTTAGCGGCGTAACATCGGTAGTTAGCCGACGTAACAAGCAATCCCGCCGAGTATAACAAGCAATGTCACCGAGTTTTACAAGCAATCCTGTCAGGTTTTGTTTGCAAAGTCCACGGGTTGGGTAAGCAAAGTCCGTGAGTATTGCTTGCAACTCCCACGAGTATTGCAAGCGTGGCTCACGAGCCGTGCAAGTGTCGCTCGCGAGCCGTGCAAGCACCGCTCACTCCAGTTTCTCCACCTCCTCGCGCATCTCGCGGATGGCGGTCGACATCACCTTGGGCTCTTTCGTCAGCACGACCTTTCCAATCAGTCAATCCCCATTTATAACTGATAGATCCTATATAATCAGATATTTTATATCCACTTGAATATGAAAAGCTCCTGTATCATTACTACAGATAGTAAACTGAAGAGTAAAAGAAAAGGAAGAATCTTTCGGTACATCATCGTCAGGTTTCCCCTTAAATTCTATCGCAATAATAATATCAAAACAGCTTTCATATACGACTCTTACTGATAGTATTGTTCCGTAGTCTTTTTCAAATAGTTCAAAAATTTCCTACTTAACAAGTTGCCATTATTTTTATTGGTAGTCAAAAGATACAACCTGTAAAATTCATACGGATTGTGGAATGATTTTAGCATTTCCTGCTTAAGTCCGGCAAGTATGATTTGGTTGGACATGTAAAATCCATGTGCGTGGCCGTTATATTTATAGATTTCAAGCAATTTATCAATACATGTATTCTTATCTATTTGTTTATCCGCATACTGCAACAGTATTGTCTGAAGAGTGGTAATATCCTGTTCAGCTTTACTATAAAGTGATACAAACTCTTCAGCAAGTTCTTTTGAACCGATTATACTCGAATAATATTCTCTATAACCCATATATTTATCGATTTGGTCAGCTATCCCCTCATTCGCTATCATATCAATCGCAAAGTTGATGTCATTTGCATAGTTGAACTCATGGTTTTCAAAGTGCCCTCTATATACTTCATTCATGGTATTTGCAACCAGTTATTACTCAATATTTTGTGAGTTATAAGTCAGAAATATGGGCATAACCTTTAGGGGTACATTCTAAAAGGTGAAGATTTAACCTTTTTATTATTTCTTAACACTCGAAGAGCGGTGGTAGAGGGTATTTTCCCTCTTTTCGGTACTTTATTGATGGTTCGATGTTCCCATCTTTCCACATTGCTTGGCTCGTTCGCACAAGCCACTACAAAGGTACTACAATTTCCAATAAAGGCAAGAGGACAGCAATTCAAATCTATTATTTTTGAGGGAGTGAAATCTGCCGCTTGCCAAATTTCTCTCTGTCGAAAATAATAGTCCTCTGAAAAGAATGAAAACAGCATTGATAAAATTGCCTTATTAAGGGGGGGGGGCTATGCTGTTTTATGCTATTATTTCGTCAGTCGTTTATCTCCGTTGCCGGATGCAGTTTTCAGCCAAGCCGATGAATAAGAAAAGGTTTTGGAGCTGTTTACTCTCCAACGGAGGACGAAACTGCTCCAAATGGTTTACCGCTTGAACTTTTCGTTTTCTAAAAGAGGTTTGGCAACCTTTGCATCCGACAAAAGGAGATAAATGACCAGATATATAACAGTAGTATTACATTAAGGTAAAGAACAACCATGGTATAGTATTATTGCAATTTAACTATTTAAAGTTTGTTTATAATCAAATCATTTAAAGATTTTTGTCCTTCTATGATTTTTTGTATTTGATAAATGTCGTAATTAAATAAAAAATATCACGCATAATGACTTTTTCTTTTTTCTAAATTTCTTCAAATGACAAATTATTGTTACCTTTGTAATGTAATGTAGTTAATGGTTGCGCTTATAAAGTCCTTGGAAAGGATTTATGTATAAAAGAGGTAGATGTTTACTCTGTTCTTGCCTGGATTATCAGCATCACTGATATGAAATAACAGAAAAAAATATATAATGGCTAAGAGGACGGACAGGCAGGGAAATAGTACAGATTCCCAATCCCCCTCTTTATAATACATTGCGTATAAGATTTATTAACTGTCTGGTCTGGGGAATCTACAGAGATTTAACGAATCAAGATGGGAAGAGTCGGTCTTTGTCTTGTCATAATGTTCTTCATCTGTAGTGCTCAAAAAATTGATGCACAAGTACAGAATATCAGAGAGAAACAAGATACCATTTCGGCGACTAAATCATTAGAGCATATCAGGCCCGAGAATATCAAGAAGGGACCATTGAATAATGCTTTGGATGTATTGAGTGGTCAGTCTGCCGGTGTGAACGTCACCACTAATGGGACTGACAGGCTCGCTATGCTGAATAGTATCCGTGTGCGTGGTACCACATCCATTATGGGTGGCAATGACCCGTTAGTAATTATTGACGGAGTGACATCTGACATCGCTACGCTATCTACCATATATCCCGCAGACATCGAGAGTTTCACTATTTTGAAGAATGCTACCGAAACGGCAATGTACGGTTCCCGTGGTGCTTCAGGTGTAATTGAGATTAAGACCAAGAAAGGAACGGGGCGAGGTTTCGAAATATCATATGATGGCAACTACGGATTCGAGTCAATGTATAAACATCTGCAAATGCTCAACGGCCCGGAGTATATAGCTACAGCAGAGGCACTTGGATTAGATTACAATAATGGTGGCTACAACACCAATTTTCACGATGTAATTACTCGTACGGGCTTGATACATCAGCATCACTTGGCTTTTAGCGGTGGTTCGGAAAACTCAAACTATCGAGCATCGTTCGGTTTTATGGATCATAATACAATTGTCAAAGTTAACGATTACCGAAATTTAGTGGTAAAACTTGATGCTACACAAAAGGCTTTCGATGGTCGCTTAGTTGGCGATTTTGGTGTATATGGCTACTCGTCAAAGATACACGACATTTTCGATACACGAATGCTGTTTTACTCGGCAGCTGCACAGAATCCTACATATCCAGCAGGAACTGATGTTAATGGCAACTGGGTGAAGAACTCGGCTGCATCACACATCAACCACCCCGGAGCACTCCTCTATGAGAAAAATGACTCCGAAGAACGGAATTTCAATACACATTTGGGGCTGAAATTTAATATCCTTGACAATTTGATATTGTCGGCTTTCGGCTCTTATTCATATTCATCTACGGGAAATGCTCAATTTTGTCCTACATGGGTGTGGGCGCAAGGCAATGTTTATCGTGGAGAGTTCAAGGGTGAAGACTACTTTACAAATGTGTCCCTCTCATATAACAATGCTTGGGGAGACTCACACCTTGATGCTGTTGTTGGCGCAGAATATCTTAAACAGGTAAGGACTGGTTTATGGGTGCAGGCAAAAGGAATAACAACAAATGATTTCTCCTATAATAACATCGGAGCAACATCATCGCGTCCTTTCGGTGGTACGAGCAGTAGCTATGAAGACCCGTCACTTGCTTCAATAATGGGTAGTGTCACATATAGTTACAAGGATAGATATTCTATTGCGGCAGCACTCCGTGGAGATGGCTCTTCAATGGTAAGCGATAACAATACTTTCGGATTCTTCCCATCAGTATCACTGGGTTGGGATGTAAAAAAAGAAGGCTTCCTCTCTGATACTGACTTTATAACAATATTGAAACTAAGAACCGGATATGGTCGGTCAGGAAATCTTGGAGGTATAACATCCTATACAACACTTAATACCGTAAAGGAGAATGGTATCGTATCCATCAACGGTGCACCTACCGTAACAATGGGAAGTATACGCAACACGAATCCGGACCTTAAGTGGGAGACTCGTTCAACATTTAATATCGGTTTTGACTTAGGTATATGGGATAATCGGTTGATGCTTACCTCGGAATTATATTACTCAAAGACAACGGATATGCTCTATGAGTATGATGTTCCCGTTCCGACCTTTGCGTTCGATAAACTGATGGCAAATATCGGCTCGATGTCTAACCAGGGTGTCGAACTAGGAATCTCGGTAGTTCCCATTCAACGAAAGGATATGGAGATGAATATCAACTTCAATATGTCCTACCAGAAGAATAAGTTACTTTCGCTTAGTGGAGAGTATAATGGTATGCATATGACAGCTTCAGATATTACTCCGATTGGCTCGCTTTATGGTGCAGGTCAGAACGGTGGAGACAATAATGTAGTATATCAGATTGTAGGTCAGCCATTGGGGGTATTCTATCTACCTCACTGCAAAGGGCTTAAAGAAAATGAACTTGGTGGCTACAGTTACGATATTGAAGATTTGAATGATGATGGCGAGATTGATTTTAGCGATGGCGGAGACAGGTATATAGCAGGTCAGGCAACCCCCAAGGTAACTATTGGATCAAACATCAGTTTCCGTTACAAGTCCTTTGATATTGCCATGCAGATAAATGGTGCTTTCGGTCATAAGATATTCAATGGCACGGGCTTGGCTTATACCAATATGTCTATATTCCCTGCCTACAATGTATTGAAGGGTGCTCCTGAAAAAAATATTATTGATCAGAATGTTTCAGACTATTGGTTGGAAAAAGGTGACTATGTAAATATTGAACATATTACCATAGGCTACAATATTCCAATGAAATCCAAGGCTGTGAAGTCATTGCGTCTTTCGGCAGGCATTAGCAACCTTGCAACAATCACAGGCTATAGCGGTCTTACTCCAATGATAAACAGTTATGTAGTAAGCAACACTTTGGGCATTGACGACAAACGCACCTATCCTTTATATCGTACCTATTCGTTAGGTCTTAGTATTCAATTATAACCGCTTACAGTTATGAAAAGATATATAAACATATTGATGGTTGCTTTGGCAACGATGATGACCTCTTGTCTTACTGAAGACCCTAGAGATCAACTTTATGAAGAAGACATTTACAACAATGCCAACAACATATATATTAATGCAGTGGCTGTGCTCTACAATTACATTGGTGGCAGTGCAGACAGTGAGGGTTTACAGGGGACCTGTCGTGGGATTTATGACTATAACACACTTACTACAGACGAAGCCATGATACCTATTCGTGGTGGCGACTGGTACGATGGAGGTTTGTGGGCGAATATGTATCAGCATAAGTGGAGTCCTAATGATTTACCACTCTACAATACTTGGAAATACCTCTACAAGGTTGTTGTGTTATCGAACAAATCTCTGCATATCATCGATAAGTATAGCCATAACCTATCTGAGGAGCAGAGAGTGGCCTACGAAGCTGAGGTGCGAGCTCTGAGAGCACTTTTCTACTACTACATTATGGATATGTATGGCAGAGTGCCCATCGTAACATCCTATGAACAACCGCAGGATGAAGTTGTGCAGAGCGAGCGTAGCGAGGTTTTCCGTTTTATCGTGAATGAGTTGCAGGAGGTTGCCGAGTTGTTGCCAAATGAGCGTAGTAATAAGATGGGTAACTACTATGGTCGTATAACAACACCTGTAGCTAATTTCCTTTTGGCTAAGTTGGCTCTTAATGCCGAGATATATTGTGATGATAATTGGACTGATGGCGTTCCACGGAACGGTAAAGAGATATTTTTCACCGTCGATGGTGAGAAACTCAACGCTTGGCAGACCTGTATCAAATATTGCAATAAACTTGCCGAGGTAGGTTATCGGTTGGAGGACGATTATAGCTATAATTTCTCTGTGCATAACGAGAACTCCAACGAAAACATATTCACCATTCCGTTGGATAAGAACCTCTATGCTGCGCAGTTCTGGTATCTCTTCCGATCACGACACTACAACCATGGCGGTGCGTTGGGTGGCTCATCGGAAAATGGTACCAGTGCCAATATCTCAACAGTCTTAGCCAACGGATACGGCACAGATGATGTAGATGCTCGCTTTGAAAAGAACTTCTATGCCGGCATCGTAGAGGTTGATGGAAAGCCTGTAATGATGGACAATGGACAGCAGTTGGAGTATTTCCCATTGGAGCTAAAGTTGAATCTTACGGGAAGCTCCTATGTCAAGACAGCTGGTGCTCGTATGGCAAAATATGAGATTGATAGGACCTCACATTCCGACGGTAGACAACCGGATAACGACATCGTGCTATTCCGCTATGCCGATGCTCTCCTGATGAAGTCCGAGGCAAAGGTACGTAATGGTGAGGATGGCTCGTTGGAGTTGAACGAAGTCCGAGGTCGTGTTGGTATGCCATATCGAGAAGCTACGCTTGAGAACATATTGAAAGAGCGTTTGTTGGAGTTAGTATGGGAAGGCTGGCGACGACAAGATATGGTGCGTTTTGGAGTTTATCACAAATCATACGATCAGCGAGTCCAACTGGCTGATGAGAAAAATGGGTATACCACAGTTTTTCCTATTCCACAAAAAAGTATAGACTTGAACCCAAAATTGAAACAAAATGTTGGATATAAATAACTTTAGCCTATGAGTATTCAATTTGACATTGCAAAACAGATTATAGCTGAAACATGCCCTAATCGCAAACTTAAGTTGGAGAATATTCGCCTTTTTGCAGATATTATTCAGCCTAAGAAATATCAAAAAGGTGATATAATTCTAAATGAAGGTGATATCTGTAATTGCCTATTTTATATAGAAAAGGGATTTATTAGACAGCACTACCTAAAGCATGATAAGGATGTGATAGAACATTTAGCATGTGAAAAAGATGTTGTCTGGTGTATTGACAGCTATTTTAACCGAGAGCCAACACATCTTATGATGGATGCTGTAGAAAACAGTGTTTTATGGGAAATTCCGCGTGATATAATGGAAGAACTTTCTGATGCTAATGGTGATATAGCTTATCTATATCGGAGTTTTTTGAAAATTCCTTAATGTTATCACAATTAAAGGCTGACATTTTACGTTTCGAATCAGCAAATGACAGATACGCTAGATTACAGCAACATTTTCCTGAAATAACTAGAAGAGCACCTTTGACAATGATTGCTTCATATCTTCAGATGACATTGGAAACATTAAGCAGAGTACGTGCATCAATAGCTAATGCTGAGAGCAAATAAAGCAAACTAACTATTAGGACTTAACTAAATTAATGAGATTCCAACTCTTTCTCAATTTCCTCAATCGTAGGCAAACTGCCACGGAAGTCTTTTGGCAAGGCTTGTCCTAACTCATAATCAGAGATTCCGATAGGCTTCTGAATATCACGTAAGGCATATTCAGCTTTGATACGGTCTTTACTCTTGCAAAGCAACAGTCCGATGGTTCGGTTGTCTCCCTCTCGGCAAAGAATATCATCTACGGCAGAGCAGTAGAAATTCAGTTTGCCGATATATTCAGGCATGAACTCCGTATCTTTCAATTCGATTACTAAGTAGCGGTGCAGAAAGGCGTTATACATCAATATGTCAATATAATAATCATCACCTGACACCTCTATATGATACTGCCGTCCCATGAAAGCGAAGCCTGCCCCCATTTCTACAAGGAATTTCTCCACATGCTTCACCAAACCGATTTCCACATCACGTTCATTGTATTGCTCTGTGAAAGTCAGCATATCAAATATATATGGGTCTTTGAGCATTGATTTCACATCATTTGCTTCCGGAACAGGCAGGGTTTCAGTGAAATTGTTAGCCAACGCTCCATGCTTGCCATAATCATCAAGTTTGATGGCTTCTTGCAAATAGCGTGTCGTCCAGTGATTGGTAATGCTCTGCACCATATACCAATAACGTGCACGAATATCCTTAACCTGCTTTATCAATACAAGATTGTGCGTCCAATCCAGATGCTTGATAGGGAGGGTGAAATTATATTCATCCAATTGCGAAATCAGTGATTTCGCAATTGGAGAAACACCCCCTTTTACCATCGTAAGCTCTTGGTTGTACTCGTTGAAGAACTGCACCATATATTGCATATTGCGTACAGTAAATCCTTTTATTTCGGAATAATCGTTCTTCAAATCCGCTGCCAGCCGTTGCAAAGTTTTCTTGCCCCAACCGTCTGCATCCTGGCTTTGTTGCAACCTGCCACCAATATCCCAATACATCCTAAGCATTTCTTCATTAGCAGCATAAATCGCCCGTTGTTGAGCTATCAGTACCCGTTGCTTGATTTTGCGAAGCAATGCCGCATAGCCGCGAAAATCATCTGCCAATTTATCAATTGTCTGTTTATCTGTATTTTTAGCCATAGTCACTTTGATATATTCACAAAGTTACGTTTTTTATTCGATTGTACATCAAATTCATATAATATTAAGATGATTATGTTTTAAAAGCCCAACAAATCCTTCAATATCTGATAGTTACCCTTACCTACTGCCACATTGTCCAACGAAGCCTGATAAATTTGCGTGATCGTTTCGAAATCATGTCCCATTCCTTCACTTATTACCGAAATCGGAATGTTCTTGCCTTTGGCCGTACTTGCCCATGAATGACGGACACAGCACATGCTTAGAAGAACGGATATATCGGCCAGTTTGGCTATCTCTTTCAAGTTCCGGTTTATTCTTCCTGTAATGCTTGTGCGTATCCTTAAAAGATATTTCAATACCGGCAAAAGACAAGGACTGGGGCTGTCTTCCGGATACTTGCCGACAAGCTCCTGCATACATTATTCCCATCTAACAAGCATAGTAAGCAAGGACATAGTAGAAAAATGCTTTTTCTGATTAAAAATGCAAAACACAGGAGTCACCAGAGAATAAGACCAATAGTCTTTTTCATCCCATCACAAATTCCGTTTAAAGCCCCATTTTTACTCACTTTTATACAATTCAGCACAGTTTTCCCCGAAAACATGCACCCATCCACTTTATTTTTGCTATTTTTGCATTTTGTAATTACCAGACGTAAGATGGAAAAAACAGAAATAACGACATATAGCTTGCTGAACTCGATTTCTACCCCCAACGATTTACGACGTCTGAGCGTAGACCAACTGCCGGAAGTCTGCAAAGAATTGCGGCAAGACATCATTAAAGAAGTATCCCGCAATCCGGGGCACTTCGCAGCCAGCCTCGGAACTGTGGAATTGACTGTCGCCCTGCACTACGTCTACAACACTCCCTACGACCGCATCGTCTGGGATGTGGGCCATCAGGCTTACGGCCACAAGATACTGACCGGACGGCGCGAAGCCTTTTCCACCAACCGTAAATTCAAAGGTATACGCCCTTTCCCCTCGCCCGAAGAAAGCGAATACGACACTTTCGCCTGCGGACATGCCTCGAACTCGATTTCCGCAGCCTTGGGAATGGCAGTGTCGGCATCGCTCAAAGGCGAACAGCAGCGACATGTAGTAGCCGTCATCGGCGACGGAAGCATGAGTGGCGGACTGGCCTTCGAAGGGCTGAACAATGCTTCATCCACCCCCAACAATCTGCTTATCATCCTGAACGACAACGATATGTCCATCGACCGCAGCGTGGGAGGCATGAAGCAATATCTGTTCAACCTGACTACTTCCAACCGCTATAACCAACTGCGGTTCAAGGCATCGCGCCTTCTGTTCAAGATGGGGATTCTGAACGAAGAACGCCGCAAGGCCCTCATCCGCTTCGGCAACAGCCTGAAGTCGATAGCCGCCCAGCAGCAAAACATCTTCGAAGGGATGAACATCCGTTACTTCGGCCCCATAAACGGGCACGATGTAAAGAATCTGGCACGTGTGCTGAAGGACATCAAAGACATGCAGGGACCCAAGATTCTGCACTTGCATACCGTCAAAGGCAAAGGATTTGAACCGGCCGAAAAGGCACCGGGAATCTGGCATGCCCCCGGCAAGTTCGATCCCGAAACAGGAGAACGCTTTACAGTAGATACACACAATATGCCTCCGCTCTATCAGGACGTCTTCGGCGAGACACTGGTCGAACTGGCCCAAAAGAATCCCCGTATTGTGGGAGTGACCCCCGCTATGCCTACAGGCTGCTCCATGATCAAGCTGATGCAGGCCATGCCGCAACGGGCATTCGACGTAGGCATAGCCGAAGGACACGCAGCCACCTTCTCCGGAGGAATGGCCAAAGAGGGATTGCAGCCATTCTGCAATATCTATTCGAGCTTCATGCAGCGTGCCTACGACAACGTGATACACGACATTGCCTTGCTGAAACTGCCGGTAGTGCTCTGCCTTGACCGTGCCGGACTGGTAGGTGAAGACGGCCCCACGCATCACGGCATATTCGACGTGGCCTATTTCCGCCCCATCCCCAACCTGACCCTGTCGTCGCCCATGAACGAGCACGAACTGCGTTGCCTGATGTATACGGCACAACTGCCGGACAAAGGGCCGTTCGTCATCCGCTATCCACGCGGACGCGGGGTACTGGTAGACTGGCGGTGTCCGCTGAAGGAAATCCCCGTAGGCAAAGGACGCAAGCTGAAAGACGGTACCGACATAGCCGTCATCAGCCTGGGACCGATAGGGAACATTGCCGCACAGGCCATCAGGCGTGCCGAAAAAGACAAAGGACTCTCCATCGCCCACTATGACCTGCGCTTCGTCAAACCGATAGACGAAGAAATGCTGCACGAAATAGGGCAGACATTCAAGCGAATCGTTACAGTGGAAGACGGAGTGATAAAAGGAGGAATGGGAAGTGCCGTGCTGGAGTTTATGGCCGACCACAACTATACGCCAAACGTCAGACGTATCGGAGTGCCCGACCAGTTTATAGAACATGGAAGCGTACAGGAACTATACCACCTGTGCGGAATGGATGAAGAAGGAATATATAGTCAATTAATAAAGTGAAAATAGTTATTGCCGGTGCCGGTGCAGTAGGCACACATTTAGCCAAATTGTTGTCGCGCGAAAAGCAGGACATCATTCTGCTGGACGACAACGAAGAGAAGTTGAGCACACTCAGCTCCAACTTCGATTTGATGACAGTCACAGCATCACCTACCTCCATCCGTGGACTGAAAGAAGTAGGTGCGGGTGCGGCCGACCTGTTCATAGCCGTTACCCCCGACGAAAGCCGCAACATGACAGCCTGTATGCTGGCCAACAATCTGGGTGCCAAAAAGACGGTAGCACGTATCGACAACTACGAATACCTGCTGCCCAAGCACAAAGAGTTTTTCCAGAAGCTGGGGGTAGACTCGCTGATTTATCCTGAGATGCTGGCTGCCAAAGAGATTGTCTCCTCTGTCCGTATGAGCTGGGTACGCCAATGGTGGGAGTTTTGCGGAGGTGCCCTGATACTGATAGGTACCAAAATGCGCGAAAAAGCCGAAATACTGGACATTCCGCTCTACCAGTTGGGCGGACCGGAACTTCCCTACCACGTGGTAGCCATCAAACGGGGAAGTGAAACGCTGATTCCACGGGGAGACGACAGCATCAAGCTGCATGACATTGTATACTTTACGACAACCCGAAAATACATACCCTACATCCGAAAGATAGCCGGAAAAGAAGACTATGCCGACGTGCGCAACGTCATGATTATGGGCGGAAGCCGGATTGCCGTGCGCACAGCCCAATACGTACCCGACTACATGCAGGTGAAAATCATCGACAACGACCTGGCACGATGCAACCGGCTGACAGAACTACTGGATGACAAGACCATGATTATCAACGGAGACGGACGCGACATGGACCTGCTCATCGAGGAAGGACTGAAGAACACCGAAGCTTTCGTCGCCCTGACCGGAAGTTCCGAAACCAACATTCTGGCCTGCCTCGCTGCCAAACGTATGGGAGTGAGCAAAACCGTGGCCGAAGTCGAAAACATCGACTACATCGGTATGGCCGAAAGCCTGGACATCGGGACTGTAATCAACAAAAAAATGATCGCCGCCAGCCATATTTACCAAATGATGCTCGATGCCGACGTAAGCAACGTGAAATGCCTGACACTGGCCAACGCCGATGTGGCTGAATTTACGGTAAAAGCTGACTCAAAAATCACCAAACATCCGGTAAAGGACCTGGGATTGCCCAAAGGAACCACAATCGGAGGACTGATCAGGCAAGGAGAAGGTGTCGTGGTGACCGGTAACACACTCATACAGCCGGGCGACCATGTAGTGGTATTCTGTTTAAGCATGATGATCAAAAAGATTGAGAAATACTTTAGTTAATGGTCAATTTTAAAACGATTACGCGAATTATCGGCATCCTCCTGCTACTGGAGACCGCCATGCTGCTGGCATGTTCCGGCATATCTTTATATTATCAGGACGAAGCATTGACCGATTTCTGGAAATCGGCCGGAATCGCAGCGGGTGTAGGTATCCTGCTGGTCCTTTTAGGTAAAGGAAGCGACGGTGTGCTGACACGCCGCGACGGCTATGTGCTGGTCAGCCTTGCCTGGATAGCGTTTTCTTTCTTCGGAATGCTGCCCTTCTACATCAGCGGCTACATTCCCGACATCACCAATGCCTTTTTCGAAACCATGTCGGGCTTTACCAGTACGGGAGCGACGATATTGGACAACATAGAGTCTCTACCGCACGGACTGCTCTTCTGGCGGAGTATGACCCAATGGATTGGAGGATTGGGAATTATCATGTTCACCATTGCCGTCCTCCCCATTTTCGGTGTCAGCGGTCTGCAGGTATTCGCCGCCGAAGCCAGCGGACCTACGCACGACAAAGTACACCCCCGCATCGGCATCACAGCCAAATGGATATGGTCGGTATACACCGGGATTACGGCAACACTCGTCGGACTGCTTATGCTGGGGGGGATGAGCTGGTTCGACAGCATCTGCCACGCTTTTGCCACTACGGGAACAGGCGGATTTTCAACCAAACAGGCAAGCATAGCCTATTATCATTCGCCCTATATAGAATACGTCATATCCACCTTTATGTTCATTTCCGGTATCAACTTTACACTGCTGCTACTTCTTGTCAACCGGAAATTCAAGAAAGCGTTTCATGATGTAGAGCTGAAATGGTATTTCTGGTCAGTAATACTGTTCACCGGAATAATAGCAGCCATCCTTTACTATACCAGCCCGATGGATGCGGAAGAAGCTTTCCGCAAATCGCTGTTCCAGGTCACCAGTCTTCATACGTCAACAGGTTTTGCTACTGACGACTATATGCTATGGCCATCGGTCACCTGGGGGTTGCTGACAATCGTCATGGTGATAGGAGCCTGCGCCGGCAGTACCACCGGCGGTCTGAAGTGCATCCGTCTGGTCATTCTGAGCAAAGTGTCGAAAAACGAATTCAAGCATATTCTCCATCCCAATGCAGTGCTTCCGGTACGCATCAACAAGCAGGTATTGTCCACCTCCATTGTTTCTACCGTATTGGCATTCAGTTTCCTCTATCTGGTCATTATCATTATCAGTATATTGCTTATGATGGCTATGGGAGTAGGATTCGAAGAATCAATAGGATGTGTCATCTCAAGTATCGGCAACATGGGCCCCGGCCTGGGAGATACCGGTCCCGCTTATTCGTGGAACGCACTGCCCGATGCAGCCAAATGGCTGCTCTCTCTTCTGATGTTGCTGGGACGTCTGGAATTGTTCACTGTTTTGCTGCTCTTCACTCCCGATTTCTGGAAAAAGAATTGATTAATGGCAAAAAAGTGCTAAAACGGCTGTTTTTTGTAATCTCCACCTAACAAAAAGCAGAATTATTTATTGTACCTTTGCACGTCCGAAAAAGAGAGATTGAGAGAATCGTTATATGAAACAGTGCATAAAATATTTAATGATCATCCTGCTGGCCGCATCGTTACACAGTGGTGTCCTCGAAGCGGCAAGCGAATTATGCACCAAAAATATCGATTATACCGAATCTGCTTTTCAAGCACAAACGACAGAAACGACCCATCTCATTCATCATCTTTACGATTATCTGCTATCTCTACCTTTTTGTGCTGACTATATCGGTCAGAATTCTGTTCCCGGCTGTAAATCAGTCACGCTCCCCATCAATCGGATACGACCGGAAACTACTCATAAAGCAACCTTCCATAAAGGATGGTCTGCCCCGAATGCCTTATCACACTCAGTGGATTATTACGTCTACGGGCTACGGAAAATTGTAATATAAAGTCTGCCGGTTTGTGTGCCGGAATACCTTAATAATAGCACATAAACCGTTTTCTTCGTAAATGTTCTACATACATTTTCTGCACAGAGAGAACAGAAATTTTGCGGGAAATAGAGTTTCCCCTTTATATACTTGATCGCAAAAAATCTCTTTATTTTATGAACTTTACTCTTTTAGTGACCGTCTTGTTGACGGCAATTATCTTCGTGGGTCTGGTCATTGCCATCTCGCATGCCATTTCTCCACGTTCGTACAACCCACAAAAGATGGAGCCTTACGAATGCGGTATTCCTACACGGGGACGTTCATGGATGCAATTCCGTGTTGGTTACTACCTGTTTGCCATCCTCTTCCTCATGTTCGAGGTAGAAACGGTATTCCTCTTTCCGTGGGCTATCAGTGTTCGCCAGTCTGGCGTTTCCGCGTTGCTTGGCGTAGCCTTTTTCTTATTCATTCTTGTGCTGGGACTTGCTTATGCCTGGCGGAAAGGAGCGTTGGAATGGAAATAAACAAGAAACCCCGGATTAAGTCGATTCCTTATGAGGAATTCACCGACAACGAGACTCTTGAAAAGCTGGTACAGGAACTGAATGCTGGTGGTACCAATGTCATTGTAGCCGCTCTGGACGACCTGATAGACTGGGGACGCAGCAATTCCCTTTGGCCATTGACGTTTGCAACCAGCTGCTGTGGTATTGAATTTATGGCCGTATGTGCCGCACGCTATGACATTGCGCGCTTCGGCTTCGAAGTAACGCGTAACAGTCCCCGTCAGGCCGATGTTATTCTGGTAAGCGGTACCATCACCCACAAAATGGCTCCCGTATTAAAGCGTCTTTACGACCAGATGCCCGATCCGAAGTATGTAGTAGCAGTAGGAGGATGTGCCGTCAGCGGCGGTCCGTTCCGCAAATCCTATCACGTAGTGCAGGGCGTAGACCAGATTCTGCCTGTCGACGTTTACGTTCCAGGTTGTCCTCCACGCCCCGAAGCATTCCTTTATGGCATGATGCAACTGCAACGTAAAGTGAAGATTGAAAAATTCTTTGGAGGTGTAAACCGCAAGGAGAAAGCTCCCAAAGACGAAACGGACCAAAAGTGACTTTCCCTAAAAAAGAGAACTGCAAATGGAAACAAAAACAATATACATAGCCCCACAACAGCTGAGTGACGAAATGCGCCGCCTGCGGGAGGATGAACAGATGGACTTCCTCGAAAGCCTGACAGGTATGGACTGGGGCGAACCTGCTGAAAATGATACCCCCGACCAACTGAGAGGCTTAGGAGTGGTATATCATCTGGAATCGACCGTCAGCGGTAAACGGCTGGTGGTAACGACCTCGACACTGGACCGCGAACATCCCCAGTTGCCTTCCGTAACTCCGATCTGGAAAGGCGCCGAACTGCCGGAACGCGAAGTCTATGACTTCTTCGGCATCGTGTTTATCGGACACCCGGATATGCGCCGTCTGTTTCTGCGTAACGACTGGGTAGGATATCCGTTGCGCAAGGACAACGACCCGGAAAAAGAAAATCCGCTGCGCATGAGCAACGAAGAAACACTCGACACTACCCGCGAAGTAGAAATTACTCCCGAAGGCGATTATCAAGAACGTGAAACAGTGCTGTTCGGCGACGATGAATACGTTGTCAACATCGGTCCCCAACACCCTGCCACACACGGTGTGCTCCGCTTCCGCGTATCACTGGAAGGTGAGAATATCCACAAAATCGATGTGAATTGCGGATATATCCACCGGGGCATCGAGAAAATGAACGAAAGCCTCACTTACCCGCAGACACTGGCACTGACCGACCGTCTGGACTATCTGGGAGCGATGCAGAACCGCCATGCCCTGTGCATGTGCATCGAAAAGGCCATGGGCGTAGAAGTCAGCCCCCGTGTACAGGTAATACGTACCATCATGGACGAGCTGCAACGCATCGACTCGCACATTCTGTTCTTCTCCTGCCTCTGTCAGGACCTCGGTGCCACGACCGCTTTCCTCTATGGATTCCGCGACCGTGAGAAGCTGCTCGACATTTTCGAAGAGACATGCGGAGGACGCCTCATCCTGAACTACAACACCATCGGCGGTGTTCAGGCCGACCTGCATCCCAACTTTGTGCATCGGGTAAAAGAATTCATCCCCTACATGCGCCGCAACCTGAAAGAATATCACGACATATTTACCGGAAACATCATCGCCCAACAGCGTCTGAAAGGCATCGGTGTGCTGAGCCGCGAAGATGCCATCTCGTTCGGAGCCACCGGCGGTACCGGACGTGCCAGTGGATGGGCTTGCGACGTGCGCAAGCGTATGCCGTATGCAGCCTACGACAAGGTAGAGTTCCGCGAAATAGTACGTACCGAGGGTGACTGTATGGCCCGTTATCTGGTGCGTATGGACGAAATCCTCGAAAGTCTGCACATCATCGAACAATTGATCGACAACATTCCGGAAGGTCCTTATCAGGAAAAGATGAAGCCTATCATCCGCGTTCCCGAAGGTTCTTACTACGCTGCTGTCGAAGGAAGCCGTGGCGAATTCGGAGTCTATCTGGAAAGCCGTGGCGACAAGACACCTTACCGCCTGCACTACCGTGCTACCGGACTGCCGCTTGTGGGAACCATCAACACCATCACCCGGGGAGCCAAGATTGCCGACCTCATCGCGATAGGCGGAACGCTGGACTATGTCGTACCTGACATCGACAGATAATCAATGGAAAATGGGAAATGGAGAATGGAAAATGATTTGCCTGTTGTCCATTCTCAATTATCAATCATCAATTATCAATTAAATAAATGTTTGACTTTAGTATTGCAACAAACTGGATACACCAAATGCTGACATCGGTCATGCCCGAAGGACTTGCCGTGTTCATCGAGTGTGTCGTCATAGGCGTATGTATCGTATTGATGTATGCCATTCTGGCCATCATACTTATCTATATGGAACGAAAGGTCTGCGGATTCTTCCAATGCCGTCTGGGACCGAACCGCGTGGGTCCCTACGGAACGCTGCAAGTGTTCTGCGACGTGTTCAAAATGCTCACCAAGGAAATATTCAACCCCAAGGGCGCCGACCAGTTCCTCTATAACCTGGCTCCGTTCATGGTGCTGATCGCTTCTTTCCTTACGTTTGCCTGCCTTCCTATTAATAAAGGTATGGAAGTGCTCGACTTCAACGTCGGCATCTTCTTCCTGCTTTCGGCAAGCAGCATCGGCGTAGTGGGAATCCTACTGGCCGGATGGAGCTCCAACAACAAGTTCTCGCTGATCGGTGCCATGCGAAGCGGTGCACAGATCATCAGTTACGAGCTCTCTGTCGGCCTCAGCATTCTTACCATGGTAGTGCTGACAGGCACCATGCAAATTTCGCAGATTGTAGAAGGACAGGCTGACGGATGGTTCATCTTTAAAGGCCACATCCCCGCTATCATTGCTTTCATCATTTACCTGATAGCCGGTAACGCCGAGTGTAACCGTGGCCCCTTCGACCTTCCAGAGGCAGAAAGCGAGCTTACCGCCGGATACCACACGGAATACAGTGGTATGCACTTCGGTTTCTACTACCTGGCCGAATACCTGAACCTGTTCATTGTAGCAGCCGTAGCAGCCACCGTATTCTTAGGAGGCTGGATGCCGCTCCACATACCGGGACTTGACGGTTTCAACATGGTCATGGACTATATTCCCGGCTTTGTCTGGTTCTTTGCAAAGGCTTTCTTTGTAGTATTCCTCATGATGTGGATGCGATGGACCTTCCCCCGTCTCCGTATCGACCAGATACTGACACTGGAATGGAAATACCTCGTACCGCTGTCGATGGTGAACCTGGTGCTGATGAGCCTGATTGTGGCCTTCGGACTGCACTTCTAATTTTTAATTTTTAATTCTTATAAGAGACATGGAAGAAAAGAACACATACTTCGGAGGCTTTTTCAAAGGTCTGGCCAGTCTGACCACTGGCTTAAAGACCACCATGAAAGAGTTCTTCACCCCGAAAATCACAGAGCAATATCCCGAAAACCGGAAAGAGCTCAAGATGTTCGACCGTTTCCGCGGCACGCTTGTAATGCCCCATAACGAACAGAACGAGCATCACTGTGTGGCCTGCGGACTCTGCCAGATGGCTTGCCCCAACGGCACCATCAAGGTGACATCGGAAACCATCACGACCGAAGACGGGAAGAAAAAGAAAATACTGGCCAAGTACGAATACAACCTGGGATCGTGCATGTTCTGCCAGCTTTGCGTCAATGCCTGCCCGCACGGTGCCATCACTTTCGACCAGAACTTCGAACATGCAGTCTTCGACCGCTCCAAGCTTTTCCTGACGCTCAATCATCCGGGCAGTCATGTAGCCGAAGCCAAGAAAGCTCCTGCGGCCGAGAAACCGGCATCCGACAAAGCGGCTGCCCCTAAAGAAAAGGCTGAATAATCAAATTAATCGTAACCACTCATTAAAGAAAATATATGGAAATAACTCTCGAAACAGTAGTATTCTACTTTTTAGCGGCTTTCATCACCGTATTCTCCTTGCTTACGGTGACTACAACCCGCATGGTACGCTCGGCCACGTACCTCCTGTTCGTCCTCTTCGGTACGGCAGGCATCTATTTTCTGCTGGGCTACACCTTCCTCGGTTCCGTTCAGATTATGGTCTACGCCGGAGGTATCGTCGTGCTCTATGTATTCTCCATCCTGCTGACCAGCGGCGAAGGCGACAAAGCAGCCAAACTGAAACGCAGCAAGTTCCTGGCTGGACTTGGAACGACTGTGGCAGGTGCCATCATCGTGTTGTTCATCACCCTGAAACATAAATTCCTTGCCACGACCGACGTCAATCCGGTAGAGATCAATATCAACACCATCGGGAACCACCTGCTGAGCGGTGACAAGTACGGTTATCTGCTGCCATTCGAAGCTGTCAGCATACTGCTGCTGGCGTGCATCGTCGGAGGTCTGCTGATAGCCCGCAAGCGATAGGAAACATCAATTACGAACACTGAAATCTGAACTAGTTATGATTCACATGGAATATTATCTGATAGTTTCGGCTATCATGTTTTTCGCCGGCATGTACGGGTTCTTCACCCGCCGCAACACACTGGCCATCCTGATTTCGATTGAGCTGATACTGAACGCCACCGATATCAACTTTGCCGTATTCAACCGTTTCCTGTTCCCCGGCGCACTGGAAGGCTATTTCTTCGCCCTGTTCTCCATCGCCATTTCGGCAGCCGAGACGGCAGTAGCCATCGCTATCATGATCAACATCTACCGTAACATACGGAGCATCCAGGTCAACAGAATAGACCAACTGAAATGGTAATAAACAGAAAAAACTAAAAAACAAACGATAATGGAACTTACGATTCTCATCCTACTCATTCCGTTCCTCTCCTTCCTCATCACAGGAATCGGAGGCAAATGGATGTCACACCGCACGGCCGGACTCATCGGAAGCATCGGGCTGGGACTGGTCACCATCCTTTCCTACGCCACCGCATGGAGCTACTTCACCGCTCCCCGTCTGGCCGACGGCACTTACGAGACACTGATGCCTTACAACTTCCGCTGGTTGCCCTTCACACAGAACCTGAGCATTGACATGGGCATCCTGCTCGATCCTATCTCGGTAATGATGCTTATCGTCATCAGCACCGTATCACTGATGGTACACATTTACTCCTTCGGCTACATGAAAGGCGAACGCGGATTCCAGCGCTACTACGCTTTCCTTTCGCTCTTCACCATGTCCATGCTGGGACTGGTCGTAGCTACCAACATCTTCCAGATGTATCTGTTTTGGGAGCTGGTGGGTGTGTCTTCCTACCTGCTGATCGGCTTCTACTACACCAAGCCTGCCGCCATCGCCGCTTCGAAGAAAGCATTCATCGTGACGCGTTTTGCCGACTTAGGCTTCCTGATCGGTATTCTGGTCTATGGCTACTACGCCGGAACCTATACGTTCACTCCCGATGAAATGACCCTGATGAAAGGCAGCGCCATGATTCCGCTGGCCTTGGGACTGATGTTCATCGGTGGTGCCGGCAAGAGTGCCATGTTCCCCCTGCACATCTGGCTGCCCGACGCCATGGAAGGCCCGACACCTGTCAGCGCCCTGATCCATGCGGCAACCATGGTGGTAGCCGGTGTCTATCTGGTAGCGCGCATGTTCCCGCTGTTCATCGGCTTTGCTCCCGACGTGCTTCACATCGTGGCCTACGTAGGTGCCTTCACCGCGTTCTATGCAGCCAGCGTGGCCTGCGTGCAGAGCGACATCAAGCGTGTGCTGGCATTCTCGACCATTTCGCAGATCGGCTTCATGATGGTTGCCTTAGGCGTATGTACGTCGAGCGACCCGCACGAAGGCGGACTGGGCTACATGGCCGGTATGTTCCACCTGTTCACCCACGCCATGTTCAAGGCCCTGCTCTTCCTCGGTGCCGGTAGCATCATCCATGCCGTACACAGCAACGAGATGTCGGCCATGGGCGGTCTGCGCAAGTACATGCCTATCACCCACTGGACCTTCCTCATCGCCTGTCTGGCCATCGCCGGTATTCCTCCCTTCTCGGGATTCTTCTCGAAGGATGAGATTCTGACTGCCTGCTTCCAGTTCAGCCCTGTCATGGGATGGATCATGACCATCATCGCAGCCATGACGGCTTTCTATATGTTCCGCCTCTACTGCGGCATCTTCTGGGGCAAGGAGAACAAGGAACTTCACGCCGAGCACACACCGCACGAAAGTCCGCTGACCATGACCTTCCCGCTGATGTTCCTGGCTGCCGTTACGGTTGTAGCCGGATTCATCCCCTTCGGTCACTTCGTTTCGTCCAACGGACATGCTTACGACATTCATTTAGATACGCAAGTCATGCTGACCAGCATCGTCATTGCCGTGATAGCCATCGCACTGGCTGTCAGCATCTATGCCCGCAGCAAGCAGCCGGTGGCCGATGCCCTGCAACGCCGTTTCCGCGGTTTGTGGACAGCAGCCTATCACCGCTTCTACATTGACGAAATCTATCAGTTCATCACCCATAAGATCATCTTCGGCTGCATCAGCCGCCCCATTGCCTGGTGGGACCGTCACGTTGTGGACGGCTTCTTCAACTTCCTGGCATGGAGTGCCGATGCTACGAGCGACGAAATCCGTGGCCTGCAAAGCGGACGCATTCAGCAATATGCACTTGTATTCCTGCTGGGCGCACTGGTATTGATACTGATGTTAATTATATAATGGAAAATGAAGAATGGAGAATGAACTTCCATTTTCAACTTTTCATTTTCAATATTCAATTTCAATTATACATTAAATAAAATGAATTTCTTATCCTTATTTGTTCTGATTCCATTGCTGATGCTTCTCGGCCTTTGGCTAAGCCGGAACATTGCACAAATACGCGCGGTGATGGTGACCGGAGCTTCGGCTCTGCTGATTACCGCCATAGGGCTGACAATAGCCTACCTCAATGCACGGCAGGCGGGCGCTACCGACGAAATGCTGTTCTGCGCCGACGTAGCCTGGTATCCCGCACTTCACATACACTATTCAGTAGGTGTTGACGGCATCTCCGTAGCCATGCTGATGCTGTCTTCCATCATTGTATTCACCGGAACCTTTGCATCGTGGCGCCTGCAGCCGCTCACCAAGGAGTACTTCCTGTGGTTCACGCTGCTTTCGTTGGGTGTGTTCGGTTTCTTCATCTCGACCGACCTGTTCACCATGTTCATGTTCTACGAAGTAGCGCTGATCCCGATGTACCTGCTTATCGGTGTGTGGGGCAGCGGCCGCAAGGAATACTCGGCCATGAAGCTGACGCTGATGCTGATGGGTGGTTCGGCCTTCCTGCTGATTGGCATCCTGGGCATCTTCTACGGTTCGGGCGCAACGACGATGAACCTGCTCGAGATTGCCCAGCTGCACAACATCCCCATCGAGCAGCAACGCATCTGGTTCCCGCTCACCTTCTTGGGATTCGGCGTACTGGGCGCCCTGTTCCCCTTCCACACATGGAGCCCCGACGGTCATGCTTCGGCGCCTACGGCTGTGTCTATGCTTCATGCCGGCGTACTGATGAAGTTAGGAGGTTACGGCTGTTTCCGCATCGCCATGTATCTGATGCCCGAGGCTGCCAACGAATTAGGATGGATCTTCCTCATTCTGACGGGTATTTCGGTTGTCTATGGAGCCTTCTCGGCTTGTGTTCAGACCGACTTGAAGTACATCAACGCCTACTCCAGTGTGAGCCACTGTGGCCTGGTGCTCTTCGCCATCCTGATGATGAACCAGACAGCCTGCACGGGTGCTGTGCTGCAGATGTTGAGCCACGGTCTGATGACGGCCCTCTTCTTCGCGCTGATCGGTATGATATACGGACGTACACACACCCGCGACATCCGCGAACTGAGAGGACTGATGAAAATCATGCCTTTCCTCTCGGTATGCTACGTCATTGCCGGTCTTGCCAACCTCGGTTTGCCGGGCCTGAGCGGATTCGTAGCCGAAATGACCATCTTCACCGGTTCGTTCCAGGAACCTGACACCTTCCACCGTGTATGGACGGTGATTGCCTGCTGCAGTATCGTCATCACGGCAGTCTACATCCTGCGACTGGTCGGAAAGATTCTGTACGGCACCTGCACGAACGAACATCACCTGGCCCTGACCGACGCTACGTGGGACGAACGTACGGCAGTGATCATCCTGATTGTCTGTGTAGCTGCACTGGGTATGGCTCCGTGGTGGATCAGCGGTATGATCAGCGAAAGTGTTTTGCCAATAGTCAGTGTGTTTTAATATGAAACCAAGCACGCTCCAACTTTTATTTTTTAACTTTTAACTTTTAATAGATAAAATGGATTATTCTCAATTCCTACTGATGAAAGAAGAGCTCTCGCTGATAGCAGTCATCATCATACTGTTTATTGCCGACCTCTTCATGAGCCCCGACGCACATAAGGAAGGCGGAAAACCTGTGCTGAACACCATGTTCCCGGTTATCCTGCTGGCTATCCATACCATAATCACCATCGTTCCCGGTCCGGTTGCCGACGCTTTCGGAGGCATGTACCACAACTCGCCGATACAGCACATCATGAAGTCCATCCTCAGCATCGGTACGCTGATTGTGTTCATGATGGCTCACGAATGGATGAAGCTGCCCGACACGTTTATCAAGCAGGGCGAATTCTATTTCCTTACGCTGTGTACGCTGCTGGGTATGTACCTGATGATTTCGGCCGGCCACTTCCTGATGTTCTTCATCGGACTGGAGACTGCCAGTATCCCGATGGCTGCCTTAGTGGCATTCGACAAGTACCGTCACTACTCGGCCGAGGCCGGAGCCAAATACATTCTGACGGCCCTGTTTGCCAGCGGTCTGCTGCTTTACGGCGTGTCGCTGATCTACGGTACGGTAGGTACGCTCTACTTCGAAGACATTCCCGCTCATCTGGAGGGTAACCCCATGCAGGTAATGGCTTTCGTGTTCTTCTTTGCAGGCATGGGCTTCAAGATTTCGCTGGTTCCTTTCCACTTGTGGACAGCCGACGTTTATCAGGGTGCACCGAGTACGGTAACCGCCTACCTCAGTGTCATTTCGAAAGGTGCGGCAGCCTTCGTGCTGATGACTACCGTGTTCAAGGTATTCGCTCCGATGGTCGACCAATGGCAGGAAGCCCTCTACTGGGTCATCATCGCCTCTATCACTGTTGCCAACATCTTTGCCATACGTCAGGAGAACCTGAAGCGTCTGATGGCCTACTCCAGTATCTCGCAGGCAGGCTACATCATGCTGGGTGTCATCAGCGGTACGGCACAGGGTATGACGGCATTGGTCTACTACGTGCTTATCTACATGTTTGCCAACCTCAGTGTGTTTGCCATCATCACCATCGTGGCTATCCGTTCGCACAAGTTCACGCTGACCGAGTACAACGGCCTGTACAGCACCAATCCGCGTCTGGCCTTCCTGATGACGCTGGCTCTGTTCTCGCTGGCCGGTATTCCGCCGTTCGCAGGTTTCTTCTCGAAGTTCTTCATCTTCGCCGCCGCTTTCCACAGCGGTTTCCACCTGCTGGTATTCATCGCCTTGCTCAACACAGTCATCTCCCTGTTCTACTACCTGAAGATCGTAAAGGCCATGTACATCAACAAGAGCGACGAGCCGATTGCTCCTTTCCAAAGCGACAACTATACGCGTGCCGCCTTGCTCATCTGTACGCTGGGTATCACCGTGCTTAGCATCGTCAGCGCCTCTTACGAGTCGATTGGCAACTACGCTTTCGGCATGTAAAAAGGAACCGCTTTCTTTTAGGCACGGATTACACGGAAAACGCAGAGAAAGAAGAATTATAATCTGTGAACTTCCATGTAATCCGTGCCTGAAAAATAACAAGTCCCCTAAACACAGATTCGCGCAGACCCGCGCAGACTTTATTCCTACGGAAGTGAAACCGTACACAAGTCTTGGCGGAGGTCTGCGCGAATCTGTGTTTTATATCCCCCTAACTTACCGCACTCCCAACCCTCCCAATCCCCCTGCTTCTCCCCCTTCTGAGCGACACTTGTACGGCTCGTCTGGAATGCAAGTGTGGCTCACGAGCCGTACAAGTGTCGCTCGCGAGCCGTGCAAGTGTCTCTCAAAGCCCCCATACAGAGCCTTCTGGAGCGAGGTATACTCCCCACTTTCCCTCATCTTCTGTAATACCTACGTAACGTTTCCGAAACAGACATGTACTTTGGACGACACACGCATGTAACGCCCTATTCTCACCTTTGCAGCGGAAAAAAGAAATGCATAAAAGATGAGTATGAAAGTAGATTTAGGAAAGATTCTCTTCCTTGTTTTATTCCTTACCCTATCTGCCATGACTGCCTTGGCAGGCACTATCAAGGGAACAGTTACTGACAAACAGACTAAAGAACCGCTGACCGGAGCCACCGTACAGGTAGCCGGCAGTACGTCGGGAGCCGTAGCCGACATTGACGGCAACTACACGCTCAGTGTGCCCGACGGCACGTACGACCTCGTAGTACGCTACGTAGGCTACGTGGACATCAACGCCCGCCAGGTGAAGGTGAGCGGAGAAACCGTACTGAACTTCGAAATGGAAACCGATGCGCAGACACTGGGCGAAGTATCGGTAGTAGCCAAGAAGAACCTGGAAGGCGAACGCGCCCTGCAGGTAGAAAGACAAAAAGCCACACTGGCCATCGAGAACCTGGGTGCCAAGGAAATGGGCATCAAAGGTATCGGCAACGTGCAGGAAGGCGTTAAGAAGCTGACCGGTATCTCCATTGCCGAATCGGGCCAGCTCATCGTTCGCGGACTGGGCGACCGCTACAGCAGCACTACGCTGAACGGACTGCCCATCGCCTCGCCCAACCCGGACAACAAACTGATTCCTCTCGACCTCTTCCCTTCGAGCACGGTGCAGAACATCACCGTCAGCAAGGTGTACGATGCCAGCGCCTTTGCCGACTATAGCGGCGCACACATCGACATCAGCACCAAGGAGAACGTGACGGACGAGTTCCTGAACGTCAGCTTCAACGTAGGAGGACGGTTCAACACACTGGGACGCGACTTCTACCAGATGGACCGCGATGGAACCCTGTTCAAAACACCCTCGCTCGACGAAAAGATATACGACATGCCGTTGCTCGACTTCGACGAGTACGTCACCAAGAACAATATCTTCCGTACCACCTTCGATGTGGACAAGCGTACTGCCCTGCCCGAATTTGGCGGAAACCTGGGTTTCGGACGCAACTTCGGCATTGGCGACCAGACCCTGAGCCTGCTGGCCTCGCTGAGCCTCAGCAACGAAACGCAACGCATGGACGACGCCTTCTATAAAACGCTCGAAGCCACAGGCAACGTACAGAACGACTTTACTTACGACGAATATACCGCTACGCTGAAGATGGCCGCACTGGCATCCGTAGGCTACACCCTGCGCCAGCACGACCGCATCGGCTACACCTTCTTCTATGCCCGCAACGCCAGCGACTCGTACCAGAGCCGCGAAGGTATAGACGCTGAAGGCCACAACCTGTGGGGCAGCAACGACATCACGCACATCTACACCCTGCAAAACCATCAGCTGAACGGACACCATGAGTTCGGCACCCGCTGGCAGCTGAACTGGGCAGGTTCCTACGGCAAGACAGGCAGCGAAGAGCCCGACCGCCGTCAGGTAATGTTCACCAAGGACGATGCTGGCAACCTGCAACTCTTCAAGCTGAACCGACAGGAAACCATGCGCTACTTCGGCGAACTGAACGAAGAAGAATGGGTGGGCAACCTCGACCTGAAATACAACTGGTCGGAACAGAACTTCGTCAAGATGGGTCTGGCTTACAAGAACAAGGACCGCGACTACATGGGTACCCGCTTCTACTACAACGTAAACAAGCTGAACCCCACCATCGACAACATTTACGACACCGACGGCTTCCTCAACCAGGAGAACGTAGAGAACGGCAACATCGTCATCGAACGCAAGATGCAACCCCACGACACCTACCGTGCCGGAATGGACATCTACGCTGCCTATGCACAGACGGACTTCTATCCGCTCAGCTCCCTGCTTGTCAACGTCGGCCTGCGCTACGAAATGACCAAACAGTGGGTAGAATATGCCATCGAGGGCGACCAGAAATACCAGCGCCGCCGCGACCTGAACAAGAATGACATCTTCCCCACCGTCAACCTGAAATACTCCATGAACGACCGAAACAACCTGCGTATGTCACTGTCGCGCACCATCACCCGCCCCTCGTTCATCGAAATGGCTCCCTTCCTCTATCAGGAATCCTACGGTTCGGCACAGATCCGTGGTAACGAAGAGTTGCAGAACGGCTACAACTACAACTTCGACCTGCGCTACGAACGCTTCAGCCCCAACGGCGACATGCTCTCGGCAACGGTCTACTATAAGTTCCTCGACAAACCCATCGAACGCATCCAGAAGCTGCAAGGCGGTGCCACGATGCACTCCTTCCAGAATGCCGACCAAGGTATGGCAGCCGGTATAGAAGTAGAACTGCGCAAACAGCTGGTACGCGACCTGCGACTGGGAGCCAACGTCTCCTACATGTACACCAACGTGAAGCTGCCCGAAGGCGGTGCCTACACCAACAAGGACCGTTCGCTGCAAGGCGCCTCGCCCATCCTGCTGAATGCCGACCTCACCTACTCGCCCCGCTTCGGCGAAGAACGCCAGCTGAACCTGTCGCTCCTCTACAACCTGCAGGGCAAACGCATCCATGCCGTCGGCGTATCACAGCTGGGCGACATCGACCAAATGGCTGTCCACACGCTGAACTTCAATGCCAGCTACAACTTCAGCCGCCACTTCAGCGCCAAGCTTCAGGTGACCGACCTGCTGAACCGCGCCGTAGTCTTCAAGCAGGAAGTGCCCAAGACGGGCGAATACATCGAAGTGGAACGCTTCAAGGAAGGTACGGGTTTCGAAGTGGGCGTCAGCTATAATTTTTGAGTTAACAAGTTGACAAGTTGACGAGGGGACAAGTTAATAAGAAAATAACTGAGTCCGCTTTAAAAAGTACACTTTTTGTCTTAGCGCATAACATAGTTATCATTCTGTCATCCTGAACGTAGTGAAGGATCTCTTTCGAAGGCTATGTGATAACAGACCCTTCACTTCGTTCAGGATGACAAAGCAAAGTGATAGTAACTATAAAGAAACTCATAGGAAACAGACTTGTTTAAAGTAAAACCCAATAAAATAAAGAGTAATAATCCAATAGTTGACAAGAGGACAGGGTAAGCCTCGTGGTCTGAAGCCTTGTTCCTTGTCAACAAAACACTAAACTTAAAACTTAAATTATGAGCAGAAAATTGTTTTCAATGGCCCTTTTGGCCGGCATGGCACTTCTCAGTGCATCATGCAGCGATGACGAAACAACAAACAACGACGGCGGAATAGCCGACGGCACTACGCTGAGCGGTACAATCACCGAAGACGTAACCCTGAAATCGGGCAACACCTACAAGCTGAGCGGTGCCTACACCGTAGAAGAAGGCGCTACCTTGAACATCGAACCGGGTGTAAAGATTGTAGCCGTTTACGATGACAATGTAGACTACATCCTGATAAAGCAAGGAGCCAAAATCAACGCCAAAGGTACGGCATCGGCCCCCATCATCATGACTTCCGAAAAAGAAGAATCGGGTGCCTGGGGCGGTATCCACATCTGCGGACGTGCCCACACCAATGCCGAGGGCGGCAAGGGAAGCTCTGAAATTGGCGGTGCCGAATACGGTGGCAACGACGACAAGGACAACTCGGGTGTTCTGCAATACGTACGTCTGGAATACACCGGCTATGCTTTCGACGAGGAGCACGAAGCCAACGGTATCAGCTTCTACGGCGTGGGTAGCGGAACAACGGTTGACCACTGCCAGGCTTACCAAGGATCGGACGACGGTTTCGAATTCTTCGGCGGATCGGTCAACGTCAGCAACATGGTTGTCACCAGCTGTAGCGACGACTCTTTCGACTGGACCGAAGGCTGGAACGGTACGGCTACCGACCTCATCGCCATTCAGGAAGCTGAAGAAACACTGGGCTATGCCTGCGACTGCCTGATCGAAGCCGACAACAACGAAAACAACTACAGCGCCACTCCCGTAGCTCATCCTACGCTGAAGAACCTCATCCTTGTAGGTAACGGTGCAGCCGGTAAAGGTGTACACCTGCGCCGCGGTACTCAGGTAACCATCGAGAATACCGAAATCTACGGCAAACAGAACGCTATCTACGTAGAAAGCGCTGAAACAGAAAACGCATTGGTCAACGGAACATCGAGCATGAGCAACGTAAGCATCAGTGGCATCCTGACCAGCAAAGAAGGCATCTATACCAATGCCGAATTCGAAGCCGACGGCAACAAAGCCAATCAGGCCAACCCCTACACTTCGTACGAAGACATCATTGCCAAATGTCCCTGGGCTGCCGGATGGACCAAGAACTGGAGCGAAAGCGACAACGTACTGGCCAACGAAAGCACCCTGCAAGGAACCATCACCAACGACATCACGCTGGGAGCCGGCAACACTTACTACCTGAGCGGTGCCTATACGGTAGAAGCCGGAGCTACGCTGCACATTCAGGCAGGTGTGAAGATCATCTCCAAATACGATGACAACGTAGACTACATCCTCATCAAGCAGGGAGCCAAAATCAACGCTACCGGTACAGCCGACGCACCGATCGTAATGACTGCCGAAAAACAGTCGGCCGGCGCATGGGGCGGTATCCACATCTGCGGACGCGCTCATACCAATGCTGAGGGCGGTAAAGGAAGTTCTGAAATTGGCGGTGCCGAATACGGTGGCAGCGACAACAAAGACAACTCGGGTGTTCTGCAATACGTACGTCTGGAATACACCGGTTATGCTTTCGACGAAGAGCACGAAGCCAACGGTATCAGCTTCTACGGTGTAGGCAGCGGAACAACAGTTGACCACTGTGTAGCCTATCAGGGTTCAGACGACGGTTTCGAGTTCTTCGGCGGATCGGTCAACGTCAGCAACATGGTAGTCATCAGCTGTAGCGACGACTCTTTCGACTGGACTGAAGGCTGGAACGGTACAGCTACCGACATCGTAGCCTATCAGGAAGCCGAAGCCACACTGGGTTACGACTGCGACTGCCTGATCGAAGCCGACAACAACGAAAACAATTACGAAGCTACTCCGGTGGCTCACCCCACGCTGAAAAACCTGATTCTGGTAGGTAACGGCGGTTCAAAACAAGGTGTACGTCTGCGTCGCGGTACTCAGGTGACAATGGACAACGCACAGATCTGCGGCAAAGGCAAGGCACTGACAGTAGAAAGCGCTGAAACAGAAAACGCACTGGTCAACGGCACTTCCAGCATCACCAACACCACCATCAGCAACAACGTGAACAGCGAAAAAGGTATCTACACCAACGACATCTTCGCTGCCGCCACAGGCAACAAGGTAGACGCCAACCTGTCTTACGCTTCACTGGAAGACATCAAAAAGGCTTGCGACTGGATGAACGGAAAGTGGGTAGACTAACCCACCCCACCGCTGACACACAGCCATCGCTATAAAAGACTGTACCGGAACAGGTCCCCTGATTGCTTCCCCCAGTAGAGGGAAGAAGAAGGAGACCTAGTCCGGTACAGTTTTTTTGTTGGTTTCAGCGTAAGTTTTCAGCCATCCGTACGATCAACGCAGCAAAGCGATGTTCCCAATTCCTGCTGCGCAATGTCGTAACCTGCTGCCTGACGTGCATCCATACGGATGTCCTCCGAACAGACGAAACCGCAGAATGCGGTTATTTGAGGAGAAAGCTGTACTCTAGTTAACACATACGGCCAACGACCATCCGTATCCTAAGCCACAAGTAAGACAGCTTCAGTAGGTTGCCGAAACGTTGAAGATCTATAGTTTATTCCCTTAAGCGTAATATTGCCCCCTCATTTCAGTTCTACTCTCTCACCAGCATCCTTCCATTCAAAAGTATATTATTGGCCTGTAGCAAAGGTAAACTGCCGCTTTCACACTGTCATGTTGAGCGGAGTAAAGCGGAATCTAAACATCTCGTCTGTACGATATATAGCTACAAAAGCATAAACAGGTAGTGAATGGAGAACCCAGAGGCTGCGTCAAAACCAAGTTATAGTAACTGACTCCCCTCCTTTGGGAAGGAGGGGTGCCCAACGGGCGGGGTGGTAGGTTTTACGACATTCCGTATATCAATAACCTGCCACTCTCCTTCGGGTCTTCACCCGCTCCCTATTAGGCGTGTTTTTTTCTCTAACTGGGAAAAAGTTTTTTGCTAACTGGGGAGGAATTTTTTCCTAACTAGGGAAAATAAGAGGAGTAACTTCGTCGATTTTTAATTCGCAAGTTCAAGTTACAGTAGACGAACTGAAAAGGAATTTGTAACGAGCTGTTCCAAGTGGCTCTGTATCGAGCAAGACGTTCCCAGCCCTGTAGAATTACAGAGTAAATGCCTTTCAACAGTAAGTTAAACACTTCCAAGCAATTATATACAAAAAAAGCGGGCCTTGCAGACCCGCTTTCTAAAATTATTAAACCAAGTATGTGGCTTATTTGCTAAAATCACCTTTGATTGTTCCGTGATTTACACCATTGAATTGACCATAAGCCTGACCCTTAGTAAAGTCGAGTAAACCATAGTTAGTTACATACATCCAAGTCTTGGTAAGAACTGGAACTTCTGTACCACTAACAGCATTAGCAAATGCAACATTCAGTTTATCCTCATTTTCTTTCAATTCTTTAATCAAAGATTTGAAATCCTCAGTTGGAGCGTTCTTATTCAAGCCTAAATACATAGTAAACCACTTGTCACGAATTTTACTCTGTATATAATAAAAACCATCATAAGAGTCAATTTTACCATTTTGAAGCAATTCATATAATTCATCTTTGCCAAGGGTTTGAGGAGTTTTAGATGATGTCCAAGTGGATTCATCCTTAGCCCAACCTTCATCTTGTGCATCCCATCTCTCTACACGAGGTTTATTAGTATCCCAAGTTCCAACAAACTTAGTTCCCTCAGTATTTTTAAGATCTTTAATTAACTGAATCAATTGATTGAAAGCAGCACCACTATACTTCGGAGCATCAGCTTTACAGATTTGGCCGTTGTTTGTCAAAGTACCAGCATTGTAAGTGAACAATCTATTTACACCATCCCAGGTATCAGTAGAACCACCTTCACCATCAGTAGAGTCAATTAGACCATTGTTAACGAGATTACCCTTCTGGCCTATGTTCAGCATATAATCAACACTAGAGAGTTGATGATAGTTGATCTTCAAAGTCACACCATTATTGATAGTCAAATCACCAAACACGTTTACATTAGATTTTTCTTTTTCAGTAACTGCGATAGTAGCGGCCTTTACTCCGGTAGCCAAAGATAATGAGTTTTCAGTACCTTCTACGATTGTCAAAGTGTTGAGTTCCAAGTCTGCCGTTGCCATCAAATTAGCGCCATTCAGAACTACATTTTTATTCAAGCCACCCATGTCGGCCTTCAACTCCAAGTCACCAGTTACGATAATCTTGTTCAATACTTCCCATGCGTTTTCTTGACCGCTATAATCAGCCATGTTCTTCATTACCGCATCATAGGTCTTTTGCGTCATTTGAGCTTCAATAACACCTTGTACCTCACTCAATTCATTGTTCTGTTTGTAGTAGTTATCAAACATTTCGTATTGTTCAGGAGTAGAGAGTACAATTTTACCGTCTTGTATAGATTTAAACTGTTTACCTAATTGAATCAGAGCATACGGATCTTCTAACAATATAACTTGACCATAGTTAGTACCAGTAGCATCAGTTGCTACAAATTCACCGTTTACATTAATTTCACCGTAGTTAGTAACAGACGTACTTACTTCCAAACGGCCACCATAAGTACCCTTATTAGTACCACCAGTCAATACGTCAATCTTACCACCATTTTCAAGATCTTTAAATGTCGCTTTACTGCGGTCGTTAACGTTCATGTCTTGTTCTGCACCAAGCAATGTCAATGTACCGTTGTTCACAAAAGTAGTAGTAGATTTCAACTGTCCTCTTACAGCCACCTCGATAGAAGCGTCTTTTTCATTAGTAGCAGTTGTAAGTGTTACAACAGCATCCTTAGCGATTGATACTTCACCTCCGTTATTATATGTTCCACTAACAGCCAGTTTAGCACCTTCTGCTACAGACAGAGTACCCTTTGTTTCAGCTGTTGTTGCAGTTACTACGGCTTTCTCGCCGATAGTCATAGCTGTATTGCTAACCAATTCAGCGAAAGTAAGTTCTTGCTTATCAGCAACTACAACTTTTGCGTCAGATACCAGTTCGAAGCTGTTTGTGTAGTCTTTATTCTTATCAACCTTGCTGAAGCTTACAGTTGCAGCGTCGTTGGTAAACTTGAGAGTAGGTACTTGCTTAGCGCATATTCCATTATTTCTACCTAACAATACATTATTTGCATTGATCACATAATCTTCAGCACCTTCGAACACCAAAGTAGTTTCACCATTGTAGATAATAGGACAGTTGGGGAAGTAATGATCCTTATCAACTACGATTTCTTCACCAATCAGATTCAACTTCGGTGTAGACCACGAACTACCCGAACCAAATCTGTCAAGATGTTCTCTAATGTAATCAATAGCATAGTTCCAATCTTGAGAAGTTTCTACATTAAAGCCTTCATCCTCAAAATCGTATAAGTCAATATTGCTATAACCTTCCTGGATTATCAGCTCCTTGTTAATGTTAATCTTCTCGCCACGGTGTGCAATTAAGCTACCAGTCTTAGGTCCAAAGTAAGTAGTGAAAACACCTTCATTGGTAAACACTTCCATCTTGAGTGCACCATATGTTTTACCATCTTTTTCGGTGAGGTTATCTACTCCCTTAAATTCACCAGCAGGCATAATTACATAAAGTTCAAATTCGTTGTTGTTGTCGGCAAACATGAAATTGTCCTTCAATTGATAAACGAGGTCAGATGTTGGTTCTGCCTGAGTACCTAATTCAGAAACTGCCGCATCTGTAATAACCTCATTATCATCGTTACGGCTCATGATTTTTCTCAGCACGGCATTCACAGTTTCACTTGTATTAGTGCTGTTACCATCAATTGCATTGTTAGGCATCCAAGCTAAATTGGGTTTCTCTTTTTTAACCTCAGCCTGTAAATCTGCAATTTTAGCAGGATTCAATGTCAACTTACGATAGAACTTAGAATCATCATCCAATGCAGTCATCACGATCTTGCTAATAGAGAAGTTCTTTTGATACTTCTCAGCAACATTAGCTTTCAATTTAATCTGCAGAATAGAATTAGCACTCGTCAATGCGAAGGGGAATTCAGTGTCCTGTCCATCTTCGAGGCTTATATTCATAATAGGAGAAACAAAGAAATTCTGTCCAATTTTCTCTCCATCCGCTTTACGTTCCGAGCCGATTTGCTTCAATCCGGCTTCTTTCCCAGCCTCAACCATCTGTATACGAGGAACTTCATCAGAAATCACAGACTTTTTAACTAATGTTCCATCATACTGACTATAGAAAATATACGCACCTTCCACTACAGCTGTATTCGTCTTAAATGGAGCACTGGCAGTAGGTTCGCTGATTTGAGGCCAGAACGGATAGTTCGTAATCGCATATTTGGGATAGTCTTTATCTGAATCAACAATATTGTTACCCGGAGCATAATCTACCACGACTGCTCCCAGTCTATCATTTTGGCCAGTCCATAACCAAGAGATTTCGTCATTATTAATATCACCATTTACACGAGTTTGTGGAGTTTCCGTACCCACTCTTTCAACGTTCAATGTCACATAGCCCTTTGCACGACCTGCCAGAATCGAATTATCAGGCAACGCAGCAGGTTGTTCCTGTTCAAAAATGTCATTGGTACATGCACCGAAAATCATCGGGAACACCAATGCACCTAATAAATACTTTGCTTTCATCATTTATAATTGATTAGTTACACATTTTAAGACTATCTCATTAATCCCAATCTGTTCCACCACCTGTACTAGGGATCGAAGCGTCAAACCCTCTTTCTACTTCCACCTCCAGAACTTCCACTTCCGGAGCTACATAAAACTTTTCCATTTCCATAATTTTAGTTTTTAATTGTTAGTAAATAAATTAATGTTTATTAGTATTTCGTTCTCGCTTTTCGTTTAGCTGTTATCGTATGTGGTGCGACATACCTTATTATAAAATTAAGTTTCTTTAGCGTATCGCACGCTGTATATTGTTAAGCCATGAAAATTATCGTAAGTCCTTTCTTCTTGTATCGAGCCATGCTCTATATATAATAAGGTGTAAATTCCAACCTCTTTTTGCTGTTTGATTTATCTTCGGATTTATTCGTTTATATTATGCTAATTCGCTGTATATCTGTATATTAACATACTATACAACAGCGCATAATTCAGGCTGCAAAGTAACTAACTTATTTCCTAAATAGGTTTCGATGGTATTTTATTGATAATCAATACAATACAAGTTCACAAAAAGAACGTAAACGAGAAAATATGTACTTGTAGTACGATTAAAGGAAATATTGTAATCTGTTTATACTTAGCGAATTAATACATTTCGCATTAAAAGGTTTGATCAATCAAAAGTTCAATTAACACCATTTCATGGCACCAGACGAAAGTATTATAAAACGCTGATTTTAAGTACAAATAGAAGGAAGAAAAATAGCTGATATGGTAGTGTTGACACCTATAATTGATACTTTGGTGTAAAAAGGTGTAAGGATATGAGAGAGAAAATTTTCGTTTTCAAGTTGCTGGTTGAGAAACGAGAATGTATATTGTTGAGGGATATATTGAAGGATGAAGAGTAAAATGATCCTTTACAAAGGAATTGAAAATAAGAGGAAGAATAGAATCAGTATGGGACGTGTTAAGCCATTAGTTATTTGACGAATCGTAAACTATAAATAGTATTAGACGTTAACTCTTCAGTTGGCATGCTATTAGTCATTTATGTGGTAAAGCGGTTGGTAAGGTTAAATTAGGAATAGTATGTTTAGGGCTAGAATTACCTAATTCTACTATGGGGGGATAGGGCTGTATACTTTATGCTATTAAGATGAAATACAGTACGTTTGTTCGACTACCTCTTATTGATTGAATAAAAAAAAGGTTGTGCTTAGCACAACCTTTTTTTACTGTATTTCTGATTAATCTTCAACAAGCCATTTGCCTGTATATTTACCAGATTTTGTCCATTTACTATAATTTGCCGGTTTTGCGCCAAATTCACATCTACCAGCACCAAATACTTTTACTAATCCTGGAGTAGTAGAATCCAAAGCACCAGTATTGTTTACTTTAAGAGTTCCGTCAACCCAAGCTGTTACAAATTCGTAAGAATAATCATTTCCTCTATTCAATACTAATTTAGCAGCATTATCAACGATTACCTTACCCTTAGAAGTAATTTGGAATGCTTTATTGTAAGCATTAACATCATATTTAATACCAACAGCTTTACAGTTGTTGTTCAAATCATTGAATGTTACTGTACCAATCAGTGTCAGTTCACGATTAATAACTACTCGTTCAACCTTGCCTTCATTTACTAATCCTTGATTGGTTGTACTACCGAATGTAGCGGGACTATCCGTATCCCAAACTAATATTACAGGATTTACACCAATATTATTGCTTGAAATAAGCGCCTTCAGTACATTCTTCAGATCCGCAGCAATTTCTTCTTTAACAGTGTAACGGAAATAGTTACCGGTCATACCAGTTACCATATCTTTGGCTACACGTGAAGAAGCAGCATTATTGGCTTTTGATATATCAATAATACCATTAGCTTTATGATCTACAATACCATTAACACCTACATGTCCGTCACCGATAACATAGATAATACCACTATTCTGGATGTTTTCCATCAAATCTCCTTTGACATTGATTACACCAGCTTCCTGATTAGCCAAAGTGTTGTCATCCTTCACTGACAGTTTAGCATCAGCAGCAACATTAATCGTGCCTTCGTTACTATTTTCTTCAGTGAGTGTAGTTACACCTGCATTTACTTCAATAGTGCCCTTATTAGTCAAGGTCGAAATATTAGATGTTGCATTGGATTCAATAGTACCGTTATTCATCAGTTCCTCAGCGTTAAGAATACCGTTGTTCACAATCTTGTCATCATTAGTCAGATCTTGAACGTCCAGTGTACCAGCATTGGTGATTGTCAAGACAGCTTTGTCAACACCACAGTTTACGCAAGTATTCTTGTTTTTCAGAGTTTTAACAGTAACCGTTCCAACTACATTGGCAATATTTTCGTTAGTGAAAGTACCGTCAATGTTTGCACTGTTCAGTAAGGTATTCTGTAACTCGATAGTCTTATGGTTTTCTACGTTACCTTCAATCTTGGCAGCAACATTCAAAATTCCATTATTCTCTGTATTGGCAATCTTAGCATCAGCTTTTACATTAAATATAGCATTTTCTTCTACAGCCAAGCTCTTCAAGTTCTGATTGGCTTTTTCCAGTGAGTGAATGCCTTTATTTACAACAAAATTAATAGTTCCGTTACCAAAGTTGAAATATTTCATACTTTCTTTTTCAGTATCAAGCATTACGGTTGCATCTGTAGTGTTCAATGCCTTGAAATCAAGAGTTATGAAACAGTCATTCTTAGAATTCATTTCGTCCAAATAGCTGATTACTTCATCATTGATAACCAGTCCATTGCCATAAACATTTGTTTCAATGGTAACATCTTCTTGACTTGTATAAGAAGTTTCCAAGCCTTTCAAATATCTCATCAAATCTTCTGTATTCTCAATGCGTGCGTCAGTAATGGCTTCAAATCCGTACTCATCAAATGCAGCTGTAACTACTTGCGCATAGGGTTGCAGCTTTCCAAGATTAGCATCATCTAAAGTAAACACTTTACTACCATTATCAGCAGTCAAATCACCTTTTCTTAAAATACCATATTTCCATGGATTTTCGCCCTTATTTTCATTAGCGGCAATCTTATCATAGATACGGCCATAGATGACAGGTTCCAAAATGGTACCCAAAACATGAGGCAGCGGGAAATATACAGTAACATACTCACCGTTGTCAACATTACCTTTCAGGAAATGACCACCCAAATCGCTGGCCTCATCAAAATTAAATACATATTCGTATGCTACATTTGTATCTTCCAATCCGTAAGGTATATGATCAGTAGGAGTTGCATACTCAACTATACTTCTGGCAGTCGCACGACCTGTAGAAGTTCTGGGCCATGTCAGCTCTCTGCTATATTCAGAATCCAAAGTTTCATCATTACATGTTAAATCTCCGCAACCGTCTGCAGTTTTAGGATTCTTTACATCTACAGTTCTTCTCCACTCGCTTTCAGGTAAAGTGGGTTTCACATATGCAATAGTAGGCAATGCTCTTCCATCCTTAGCTTTGAACACAATCTTATCTACAATAACATCCGTATTACCTTTATTCACAATATTCAGCTTCAGAACCGTCATGATAGGTTGCATACTCAAAGGTAATGTCATTTCACCTGTTCTGTCCTCATCGCGATAAATAGGCGTGTAGCCCAACCAGAATTGGTTATCCATTGCCAATTTATAGAACTCACCATCTTTAGAAAATCCTTGTACCGGATTGATGTAATGCCATACATCTTTTCTATTAGTAATCTTTTCATTACTCGGATGCATTGCAAAGTAGTTACCTTCGAGAAGAGTAGCACAGTTTTTCCAGGTCTGTGAGGTTTCATCGTATGCGAACGGATATCTGGTCTGTGCATAATCTTTCAGCGTATAAAGTTCATCCCATACATTGAAGTACCTCCAGCATTCTTGAGATTTATCAAAACCATGCATATGGTTAGCATCACCATCGTCACAGCTTCCAGTTAATTCATCCATTAAATAGAGGTCGATTTCTTCACCATTATCGAATCTACCCAACTCATGGTTATAACGAGTATCGGCTTCGTCACCATCTATTGTAAATTCAACAACACCCGCATTATGGCGTTTTGCCAATTCCAAAGAATTGTTTGCCTCATTACTTGTCCACTCTTCTTGTGTACAAGCAGCAAATAATCCTGGCAATGCCATTGCAAAGAATAAATGTTTTGCTTTCATTTTAATAATAATTAATAGTTAAAAATTAAATTAGAATCATTTTTAGCCAAGAGGTTCAGTTACACCAGTATCTACACCACCTTGATCACTGCCAGCAAATCCTTTTTCGATTGCCACTTCCAGAACTTCCACTTCCGGAGTTACATAAAACTTTTCCATTTCCATAATTTAGTTTAATTGTTAGTAAAATAAGTGTTATTAGTATTTCGCTTAATCCTTCATCCTGAGTTATTATATATAATAAGGTGTAAATTCCAATCCCTTTTTACTGTTTGATTTATCTTCGAATTTATTCGTTTATATTATTCTAACTAATTGTATTTCTGTATATTAGCATACTATACAATAGC
>NZ_JAULLJ010000109.1:0-1057 GCF_030518095.1 Bacteroides sp. ET489 | reverse complement strand
AGCGATGATCCCACGGGGAAGACATACATCGGATTTGCCTATAACAAGGAAACGCCGCTTGAAAGTAATAATCCGGAAGATTACAAATGGTCGGACATTAAAGGGACCGATGGTGTACCCGGAGAACCCGGTGCGGACGGAAAAACACTGTACACGTGGATAGCATACAGTGACAATCCTGATGGAAGCGGCATGTACCAGGTACCTACCGAAAATACTTTATATATAGGAATAGCCGTGAATAAGGATACTGCTACTGAGGGTACAGATCCGTCGGAATATGTATGGAGCCGTTTCAAGGGTGAAAGAGGTGAACAAGGCATACAGGGTTTACAAGGCATTCAAGGCGAGCAGGGAATACCCGGCAAGGACGGAGCGGACGGACGTACCACCTACTTCCACATCAGGTACGCGGCCAGTGCCGACGGGACAGGGATGTCTGAAACGCCGTCGGCCTACATCGGTACCTATGTGGACTTTACTGCAGAGGACAGTGCCGACCCGGCCGACTACACCTGGAGCCGCTTCCGTGGATTTGACGGCGAGCAGGGCATTCCAGGTACTAACGGGGTTGATGGAAAGACCTACTACCTGCACATCAAGTACAGCGATGACGGCGGGGCTACCTTTACCGGAAACAACGGGGAGGACAGCGGCGCGTACATCGGCGTACTGACGGACATGACGGAACAGGACAGTACCAATCCGTCGGATTACAAATGGTCGCTTATCAAAGGCGAACAAGGAGCGTCTGTTTACAACTTAGGCGGATGGTATTCCGGGTTAAATGTCCCGTATTTAGGTATAGTCCGTATGGGATGGGGTTCGTGGATGTGCCTACAAGTCACAGGCACGGATAACCCGCCTCTGTGGCGTTGGACGGATGAAGAGGGCAACCCGCTGCTGTTTTGCAGTCCGGGTGAAACAACTTACGGCTATCTTTTGACGGGTGAAGAAAACAATACCGAATACACCCTGCTGTCACGTGACGGAACCGACGGGCTGGAAGGAGTGCCCGGAAAGGACGGAGTACCCGGCGCGGACGGCAAAGACGGAC
>NZ_JAULLJ010000108.1:0-1063 GCF_030518095.1 Bacteroides sp. ET489 | reverse complement strand
TTCCAAAAACTCCAAAAATGACATTATTCTGAACTAATAGTTCTCCCACAACAGTCGCAAGGTTAGCCTTGCTTATCCTTACCGTACTTCCGTCATTCAACGTTCCGATTACATAATCCACCGTAGCATTGGCGGTCACTTCGTTTAATTTTTTGTCTGCCATAATTAAAAATTTAAATGGTTATTTATGAATTATTTCTATTCTATTATCATCCACAGTAGAACAAGCACCAATACGTTCCATCAGAAACCATCATGTATGCGTTTGTTCCGGTCAGCCTGAATGAAGTGGTAGCGGAATAGCCATCCGACCCTAAGAAAGATGATCCTGTCAGTGTCACCGTTCCTCCCGTATTCTTCAGGTAGTACACCTTACCTACATTATCGGAAGCTGATGGGACAGTAATTGTCAGTGCGGTTCCCCCAGATTGGGCGAAACGTACAAAATCGTCGTTTTTCTTCAGGCTTCCTGAGGCAGTGACGGCACGGACATTCATCCGCAAACCATGTATTTGGATGCTTTCCGATTCGCGTGCCTGCAACAGCACATTTCCGTAACTGCGGATAGCATATCCGCGGCCTGCATTATTAGCGACTACGTCCACACCAACTGAATTTTCCGAAGATCCGTATGTCTGTATGGCCAATGCGACAGCTTCGTCGGCACGAATCGAACACATGCCGGTGGAGTATTCCCTGTTTACACGGAAGAACCTTCCACCGTTCTTTTCAATGTCGATGAATGCGGTAGGATTATCGGATATGTTCTGTATCCCGCGGTCGATGGTGAAGTCACCCACCTTACCCGCTTTCAGTTCCCCCTCGATGTAAGCGTCGGTTGCATACATTTTCCCTTCCTTGGTCACACGGAATGGTGCGGTTTCCGCATCCTGACCTCCGACCCACAATGGTATGCCGCTTCCGACAAACCCTGCGGCCACACTCCCGTCTTCGTTCAGGATCACCAGCCTGTTGCCTTGCATGAAAGTGAGATGAGCATTCTTGGCAATGATGAGCGAGGTGAACAGCGCAGTGGCGTTCAGCCCGAACTCCTCCCAGTACG
>NZ_JAULLJ010000107.1:0-1092 GCF_030518095.1 Bacteroides sp. ET489 | reverse complement strand
CGCTGCAAGTGATGCATTAAAGTGGAATGCCAGTTTCCTGAAGTCTGTAGACTGACAGTTTGTTATTCCTGCATGTTGCTTGGCATCCCGAAAGCAGAATTCGAGTTGGAAACGTGTCCTGTAAAAGTCCAGTACATCCTGTGCGTTCTGTATTTCGTTTGTAGAGAAATACAGCTGCCATTTGTCCGTTCTTCCATCCATGGGATACCATACAGCCAGGCTCACAAAGCGTTTGAGTGCTTTGGAGTATGCTTTCAGTCCGTAAAGTTTACCCTTGTTTACTTTGTATTCAGTACATCTTGTAATGTCCAGATATTCAAAGTCAATCTTTCCGTCATACAATTTTGGACGTCCGCGTTTTCCTGTCCCATTTTCTAAGGTGGGATAAAACAACGCTGCATCATTTCTGAAACGGCTTATAACGTGGAATCCGTTCTCGCATAATGGTTTGATGAAAGTTGCCTTTGAAAAGAACGCATCACATACGACAGTGTCGGAAATCCGTTTCAGATGTTCCTGTATGCTGATAAGGTAAGAACTGTACCAGTCTACAAGATTCTTCCCGCGGCTTTCCAGCGTTGTGTTGTCAGGTGTCTGTACAGAGGCCAAAGTCATACATTCATGGTTGTCAACGTCTATAACTCCAATACCGGTTATCTCCAGTCCGCGTTTGTATTCGCCGGCACAACCGGACCAGAAATAGCCAATCCACGGTGTTTTGCTGCCGGATTTTGGAATGAAAGACGGATCAATGGCTATTGCCTTGCGACAGCCTTTAAGGTGTTCTCTGATGATGGCTTCATTGAAGGAAAACCAGTCAAAGTCATCATTCTCAAAATTGTTGCGGTATGTCTGTTCCGAGAAACATCCATATCGTCCCATTTGCAGGAAATTGATGCGGTCAGGTATAGCCATGAATAATTTCATTGCATCCATGAATACTTTCTGAAAAGATTTGCTTATATTTACAGCTGATTCGAGAGCGTTTCTGCACTCGGATTGGTATTGCATAAGGAGTGATTCTTTAGTCATAATTAAAAGTGGTGAAGTACTTCTAATTTACTAAAAATCAGTGAATTATGCAATACTTTT
>NZ_JAULLJ010000106.1:0-1184 GCF_030518095.1 Bacteroides sp. ET489 | reverse complement strand
CTTTGCTTATCAATAGGTAACTCGTTGATTTATAGTTTTGCAACCAAAAAGAAACGAGTATGGCAAGAAGCACATTCAAGGTGCTGTTCTACGTGAACGGCAGTAAGGAAAAGAACGGAATTGTCCCCATCATGGGACGAGTTACAATCAATGGTACGGTAGCACAGTTCAGCTGCAAGCAGACTATCCCGAAAGAGCTTTGGGATGCCAAAGGGAACAAGGCAAAGGGCAAGAGTATAGAAGCGAGGGAAACCAATCTTGCGCTTGACAACATCAAGGCTCAAATCATCAAGCATTACCAGCGTATATCCGACCGTGAAGCCTATGTAACGGCAGAAATGGTACGCAATGCCTATCAGGGATTGGGCGGTGAGTATGAAACGTTGCTCGGTGCTTTCGACAAGGAAAATGAAGTGTTCAAGAAGCGTGTCGGAAAAGACAGGGTCAGGGCTACCTATATGGCAAGGGTACGGGCAAGAAACCATGTGGCGGCATTCATCAGGTCACATTACAAGCGGAACGACATCTCCATGCCTGAACTTACGCCCGACTTCATCAAGGAGTTCGCCGTGTTCCTTTCCAACGAAGCCGGACTGCACAACGGTTCGATATGGGAAAACTGCATGTGGCTGAAAGGTGTGGTGATGCGGGCACATTTCAACGGACATATACCGAGAAATCCGTTTGCCCAGTTCCATATAAGCCCGAACACGAAAGAGCGTGAATATCTGACGGAGAATGAGCTGAAAACATTGATGGAATTTCAGTTCAAAGACCCCAAGAACTCCTACCTCCGTGATATTTTTGTTTTCGCCAGTTTTACCGCCCTCTCATTCGTGGATATAAAGGAATTAAGCAACGACCAAATTGTGGAAGTGAACGGTGAGAAATGGATTATTTCCAAACGACACAAGACGGGTGTACCGTTTCAGGTGAAGCTGCTGGATATTCCCTTGCAGATAATCGAGCGTTACAAGGCTTTTCAGGAAAACAATCTTGTATTCCCCAATCTCAACTATTGGTCAATATGCAAGCGTATGGGAAAGATGATAAAGGAATGCGGCATCACCAAGAAAATCAGCTTTCATTGCTCAAGGCACGGGTTTGCGACCCTGGCTCTCAGCAAAGGGATGCCAATCGAGAGCGTCAGCCGTATTTTGGGGCATACGAACATTGAGACCACG
>NZ_JAULLJ010000105.1:0-1311 GCF_030518095.1 Bacteroides sp. ET489 | reverse complement strand
CCCCTCGATAAATTCACGGATGGCGCTTTGACGTTCCAGTTCTTTGGCAAAGTACTGAAAAACAGGTTGCCAATCGCCGTTGTAAGCCATCTCTTCTACCAGATAGGAGAAATGCTCCATATCCACATTGAAAATGGACGAATTGCGATATGCTTCTATCAAGTAGGTGTACAGTTGTTCGCGCACTGTTAAATTAGGAATGCCAAGCAGAATGCTGCTACGGTATACACCTTGTATAGACAGCATACCGAAATAGAACAGCAGGCTCTTGAAATTCTCCGTATCGACCATCCGCTCGGCAGGGAAAGATTGCGCGATGTTGGCCGTTACCTTTCCCTCCGCCACCAGTTGCTGGATGACGGAAGTATTAACACCTAATCGTTTGTCTATCTGCACCAAGTGGCGAAGTTTGTTGTAATCCGTACGGATATTGCTATCAACCATCATCTTAGGCGGTTTATGCCGTTGCATATATTCATTAAGGAAATATAAAGACATATCTGAGTTAAACATGTGCTCGTCCGACATATCCTCTGAAAAGCAATAATTATCATACCACGGCCGCATCTCTTCTAACAGATCATCCACCGTAACCTCTTCCGGTAATGCTCCTTCTGACTTGTAGTAACTGATCATCTGACGTACTTCTTCCGTACTGAAACCGATGATACTATTGAATTCCGGCTTCATACTGATATTTGTCCCGATGTTGAATCCGCTGGTTACGTCATCCATTGTAACGGGGCTGACACCGGTAATGAACATACGGTCAATTGCTGCATCGGGTCCGGTAGTAGCCGCTTTGATAACATTGAAGAATTCACGGATAAATCCTTCACCATGTGTCGTCTTGCGGTAGCGTTCTGTGCCGTAAGTGGCCAATAGGGTATTGGTGAAGTTGTCGTACTCGTCAATCAGCAGATAGATGTGCGGGCAGTTGTTGTCGCTGATATAGCGGGCAATCTTTCCAAGCTGCAAACCGGGTAACTTTTCCTCTCTGTCCAACTCTTCCCAAATTTCTTTGCCCAACAAATGCTCATATTTTTTAATAAACCGGATAATCACTGCATTGCAATAGGCTTTGAATGACTGTTCCACCTCATCAGGATTGGAGCTGACCTCCGAGAAATTGAATCTGAGTACCAGATACTTATTATGCGCCTTTGTAGCATGCTTTCCGATATACAGTTCACCGAAAAGTTCTTCGAAGCGGTCGGCATAATCTACGCTGTAATATGTCTCCAGCATGGCCAGAAACAGCGACTTGCCGAAACGGCGGGGACGGAGCAGGAAAAGATAATTCGGCTGGTT
>NZ_JAULLJ010000104.1:0-1380 GCF_030518095.1 Bacteroides sp. ET489 | reverse complement strand
TGGTGTGTCAATGACACACCATCTTATGTTTAATCAGTTTCAAATCTTTCCGGAAGGACAGGAAGATAAATCTCATCAGTAAGTTTTATCCATCTTCTACGGAGTTCACTCCAGTGATAGAAAGGAAAACAATCCGTTTCAATACCTGTTAAAGGTACTTCACGTTCGTTAAGTAATGTTTTTACCAGTATATCATTGCTGTCTTTCTTACGGAAGAAGATAAGTTGTAGGTTTCCGCACATAGGAATCATACGGTATGTCTGATAATATTGAGGAATAGAGTCCCAGTCGGCTGTAGAATGGTTGAACCAGTCAATATTCATCAGAGCCACTAATGGAGCCAGGTTTGTATCATGACCGAAACGAAGAGTTGCGCAAGGTTTTTCTGAAACAAGAGCTGTGTCGGCAGCCTCTACTATGTTTCTCAGCAGATTACGTGCCAAATTAGGCATCTTGCCACCGCTCAGAGGCGATGGGCCCTGTTCGTAATACCATTCGAAATTGTTCAGTTGCCACAAGTCAAAAAGTTCTTTCTCATTGAACAGGAATGAAAGGTCAGGGATGTTGTCCGAACTCTGGCTTATGCCGTGATACTCGAAAAGGTCGCATTCAAGCTTTCCCGGATTTTTGACTTTTGAAACATATTCTGGTTTGAAAAGCACTTTCATGATACGTTCCGGATGAACAAAACGTTTTTCTGCTTCTGCAAATACAGAATCGGCGTTGTGCTGGCAGCTGTCCGAATATATCGGATTTTTGTATTTTATGAAATATACATCATGCTGGCTTGCGTCTGTTGTGATATTCAGTTTCGGGTTCAGGCCTTTCAACTCTACACAGGCTGCTGCCATTGAAAGGAAAGCACGAGTCTTATATGTAGAGCGGGCATCAATGTGAGCTCCGTCAACAAATATTTCAGGATAATTTTCAAACATTCTTCTTGCAAGTCCCTGATGCTGTCGGGCTCCTTTCGGAGTGAGCTCTCCATAGCGGTCTTTGGCTACTTCTGCAAGCCGTCTCAGGATTTTCAGTGTCTTTTTGCCGACATCGGTCAGCCCGTTGTTTTTCTCTGCTTCCTCCATTATTGTCAGAGCCGGTTCGTACTTGTCTATTCCTGTCAGATAACGTGAGCCGTGCCTGGCATATGTACTGATATAGCATGGCACATATCCTTCCGGCGCAAGCGTCAATGGGGTAGTTGGTGCCTCATAAGCCAAATACTTCCCCGTTGCCAATTGGGGATTTTCTCTGATTTCCAATTCTGCACGTGTTTGTGCATTGGTATTCTGCATTCCCATAGCTGCAATGCAGATGCAAAACAAACTTTTTACCTTATTCATATAAATGTCAATCTTATTACGGTGCAAAATTAGCATTAAA
>NZ_JAULLJ010000103.1:0-1510 GCF_030518095.1 Bacteroides sp. ET489 | reverse complement strand
ACACACACACACACACACACACACATTCTCACCTGACGTTAGTCGCGCGCGTCAATATACCTTATTATTATATATATGCAAGGGCGGAAACTCTTTATTCGGGAGTTTTCCGCCCTTTTCTGTTGTTTCCTGCTGCACTTGGGAGGGGCGGGGAAAAAATGAAGAACAGGAAAATGAAGAATGAAGAATGAAGAATTTATTAACCATTTACCATTAATCATTAATCATTAACCATTAACCATTTACCATTAATCCATGATAGACTTGAAAAAACTGATTGCGACCGCATTGTTGTCGCTGTTGCTGCTCCCGGCCATGGCGCAGCAGGGGGCAGGCATAAGCCCGGCCGAACCCCGTTTGTCCCTGCGGGCGAATCTGCTGCGCTGGGCATCCCTTACGCCCGATCTGGGGCTGGAGTGGCGCATCAACCCCTCGTGGGGCATACTGGTCAGTAGCTCGTGGACCGCGTGGAGCTGGAGCAACCGCGACCGCCGCTATGCGCTGTGGGAAGTGATGCCCGAGGCGCGTCGTTATGTCGGCAAGGAGAAGCGCGGCTATTTCGGCGCGATGTTCAAGACGAGCGAGTTCAACTACAAACTATCTGAAACTGGCAAGCAAGGAAGCCTGACGGGCGGCGGACTGACGGGCGGCTATCGGATGAGGCTGACCGACGCACTGGTGCTCGACTTCTCGCTGGCCGTGGGATACCTGAAGGCCGACTACGACCGCTACGAGGTGGTCGACGGTGTGCGTGTCTTCCGTGGCACGAAGACCCGTAACTGGTGGGGACCGATTGACGCGGGGGTGACCTTGGGATGGAGAATTAAATGAAGAATGAGGAATGAAGAATGAAGAATTAAATGAGGAATGAGGAATTGAGTGGTATGAAGAAGATATACTATATGATAGGTGTGGCAGCCATGTTGCTGTCCGCTTGCGTGAAGAACACGCTCTACCGCACGCCCCACCCCGACCGGGGAGCTGTCACCATCAGCCTGACGGGACTGGCGGCTACTGACGATTATGTGATGGACATCGACGGGCAGACGGCCGACATCAGCGGTTCGCCCTTTACCTGCCCGTGGCTGCTTGCGCCGGGAGCGCACAGCCTGGTGGTCTACAACCGTGCCGAGGGCTTCACCTTCGACGGACGGACAGCGCGGGTCAATGCCCCCGGCGGCATGAGCCGTGCGGACGGTGCATCCGTCATTCCCCTGCCGGGCTACCTGAAGACCGCCTGCCGGGAGATAACGGTGGCTGCCGACGATACGTTGCGCGTCAGCCCTACCCCGCAGCAGCGCGTGCGCGACCTGCAACTGGAGCTGGAGGTGACGCAGGGCCGCCCCGAACTGATACAGAGCGTCACTGCCACCCTTGGCGGCATAGCCGGTGCCTTCGACATGGAGGCGGAACAGACCATCGGCGAACCTGTCTCCACGGTCTTTGCCTTTGCCCGCGAAGGCAGCAAGCTCACGGCCAACGTGCGCCTGCTGGGTGCGATGGGAGCCGT
>NZ_JAULLJ010000102.1:0-1546 GCF_030518095.1 Bacteroides sp. ET489 | reverse complement strand
CCCCAAAAATTCCAAAAATGATATGATTCTGAACTAACAGTCCTCCCACATATATTAATTATGGTGCATGTTGTCATCATTATTACTTTTGTGGAAAAAATGTGCTATGGAAAAGATACGATACAGACTTGTGTACAATCGAAAGGACCAGCTCAACAACCAGGGCACCGCCCTTGTGCAGGTGGAAGCCAAGCTGAACCAGCGTAACATCTACCTCACTACCAACATCTACCTCCAGCCGGAGCATTGGGACAAGTCCACAGCCCAAGTAGTCAACCACCCGCAGGCCATCGAGCTTAATGCACTGCTTTTCGAGTTCATTATCCATCTACAGGCTATCGAGCTGGGCTTTTGGAAGCGTGGAATTCAGCCAACGCTGGCCCTGCTGCGGGATGCAGTCCGGAAGAAGGCACCGGCCACTACCACCTTCCTGACCTTTGCTCGGACAGCCATCGAAACATCAGGCAAGAGGCCGAATACAAAAGAGAACCTGTCATCAACCGTTAACCTGTTGGAGCAATTCCGACCTGGACTGGATTTTGCTGATCTGACCTATACTATGCTGAAGGACTTCGAGTGTTGGCTACGTGAACAGGGCAAAGGGGTAAATACTGTAGCCAAGCATCTCCGTCAACTACGCACCCTTATCAATGAGGCCATCAACGACGGCTACATGCCGGCCGATGCCTATCCATTTCGCAAGTTCAAGATCCGGCAGGAAAAGGGTAAGCATGAATTTCTTACCCCCGACGAACTACGCCGGCTGGAGGCGGTACAGCTCACTGATCAGCGCCACCGTCACGTGCTCGACGCCTTTCTGTTTTGTTGCTACACTGGGCTTAGATACTCTGATTTCTGCACACTGACTACTACTAACATCATACCGATTAATCGTACGAAGTGGTTGTGTCTGAAGATGCAGAAGACCAATATCGAAATCAAGTTGCCGTTGGCACTGCTTTTTGATGGGAAAGCCATCGAAGTTATTGACCGCTATCCTTCCATCGAGGAGCTGGCTGCCATCCCAAGCAACAACAAGACAAACAAATTGCTAGCTGAGGTAGGAAAATTAGCCGGAGTGGAAAAGCATTTCACATACCACACGGCCCGGCACACTTGTGCGACCCTTCTGGTGCATCAGGGTGTCGCCATCACGACGGTGCAAAAGGTGCTGGGACACACTTCGGTCAAGACTACGCAGATATATTCGGAGGTGCTATCCGACACCATCGTCCGAGACCTGAAGAACATTCGTAAGCGCAAACGGTTGTAGATATATTTCTTCCTATTCAAGAAAATCGGTAAATTTCTGGTATATCCCATAAGAATATACCCACAATCTACCCACTGACAAGTGATGTCAGTGGAATGCCGGTGTGTCCTTTTATTTGCAAACCTTTCACGATTATCTTTGCCTATCAAAGAATAATTACTATATTTGCCCGTGTAGAAATTGTGAAAGCCCATGAGCTTCATCCAAATGCGGGTGGAGTTCATGGGCTTTTTTATTTAATGTTTAACTCAAATCTTTTGTAAAATGAAAAGA
>NZ_JAULLJ010000101.1:0-1631 GCF_030518095.1 Bacteroides sp. ET489 | reverse complement strand
ATAATCTCGATTATTTTGTTCCCAATAGCTTAAATGAGCGGTAATAAGGCCGTAAAGGTGTTTAATTGGCCAATTTATACCCTCTTTATTCATCTTGGTACACATCTTTTTTATATTGAAGGCGATGGCCAGGAAGGAAAAGTCCATAAGAACCTTGTCCTTCCCAAAATGACGGAAGCGCTTGTAGTTCATGTTGAATTTTATCTGTCCAAATACAGCTTCCGGCTCTATACACCTTTGCCCTCTGTATTTCAACCCTTCTTCGGAACAGAGAAGTTCCCGGGCTTTCTGTTTGTATATCCTGAGTCGGTGATTCAGTTCTATCGTCCTGTTTCCTTTAGCTTTAAAACACAGACATCTTAACGGACATCCTTCGCATCTGACAGCCCTATACCTGACATATTCGACTACATATCCGGATTCGGTTTTCGTATGCCTGGTACCTACCCTCTGCATCTTTTGCCCCATTGGACAGACGCAGTAATCCTGTTCTTCATTGTAGAAAAAGTTTTCGGCCTTAAAAGGATCCGGTTTAAATCTTGGCCGCTGCTCCATGTGGAAATAATTGTATTTGACGTATGCTTCCATCCCGTTTTCCGACATAAAGTGGTAATTCTCTTCTGATCCGTAACCGGAATCAGCAACCACCGTATGAGCCAACTGGCCGTATCTGTCGGCAAAGGACTTCAGAAAGGGAATCATCGTCAAGGTGTCAGTCGGATTCGGGAAAAGAGAATAATCGATAATGAATTGATTTTCCGTAGCAATCTGAAGATTATATCCGGGTTTTGTCTGACCGTTACGCATGGCATCCTCTTTCATTCTCATAAAGGTGGCTTCTTTGTCTGTCTTGGAATAAGAGTTACGGTCCTGAAGATTGTCCAAATGGGTGTTGTATTCCTGAAGCTTATCCCTGTGAGCTTCCAGTTCTTTCAGCTGTTTGTGTTTCTTTTTCAGCTCTGATTTCTGCTCTTTCGTGGAAGGCTCTGCAGTCTGTTCAAGGGCATTGCGTAATTCCCCAGCCATTTCTGTCAATATGGAAGGGGTAAACTCAATTCCATCGTTGTTTTCCGAAGCTTTTTCCTGAGCGATGACGTCATCTATTTGGCTTAACAGAACCCTGATTTTCTTCATCAGGCGTTCACGATTATGTTCAACAGTCTTCCGCCATACAAAAGTATATTTGTTGGCCTTGGACTCAATCTTTGTTCCGTCAATATATTCCACATTCAGACTGACGAAACCTTTGGATGAAAGCAGAAGTACGGTTTGGGTAAACACTTCGTTAATCTCCTTCTTCACCCGATTACGGAAACGGTTGATAGTAATGAAGTCCGGTTTCTCATAACCGGCTAACCAAATGTAATGGATATCACGATGAAGAAGCTTTTCTATTTTCCGGCAGGAGTATATATTGTTCATATAGGCATACAAGATAACCTTTAGCATCATCTTGGGATGGTAAGGACTACGGCCGCATTCTTTGTATAACTTCCTGAAACTTTCAAGATTCAGGCTTTCAACCAAAGCGTCAACCATGCGTACAGGATCGTTTTCTGCAATATCTTCATCGATTCTTTGCGGAAAAAGTACCGTTTGGTTGGGAGTGTATGGACGAAAATGTATCTTTG
>NZ_JAULLJ010000100.1:0-1659 GCF_030518095.1 Bacteroides sp. ET489 | reverse complement strand
GTAAGCTTCCAAAATTGGCGTATTGACTAGTATGTCCCTTTCCTTTAGCTTCGTGCTAAACTTAAAACTCGAAAGATTATGTTTAGCGAAAAAGATTTTGAAAGACTGTGGTTCCTCTACAAGACCGAGGGCGAACCCAAAGGAGTTTCCATCAACTCATTCTGTATTAGCAACAACATTCCTTACACGGCATTCTATGACTGGTTCAAGAAGACACAGAAGAAAGTTGTACCTGTAGAAGTGGAAGGTATTCCTGAAGAGTTGATCCAGGCAGGCAATGAAGAACAGGATGTTACTAAAGGCAAGCCTAAACGTACATCTCCCCATAAAGGGAGCATCATGGTAACGATTAGAACCCGTGAGGGTTTGTGCATACAGAAGAAAGGCTTAGACTATCAGGGGCTGAAAACACTGGTGGAGAAACTGGAGGGCTTATGCTAAGTATTAACGGACTGCATAACTTCTATTATCTTCCTGAACTTCACGATATGAGATGTAAGGCCCAGCGTATATGCGAGATAATCCGCGGCAGGTATCACCGAGATCCGCTGAACGGAGACGTTTACATGTTTATGTCGAAAGACCAGCGTAAGGTTCGTATGATACACTATGAGCGGAATGCCTACTACCTTCATGAGAAGTCCTTCATTAAGGGTTATAAGTTCATGAAAATAGAGCGTAAGGACGATGTGACAGTGTATAAGATAGACTGGAAAGACCTGGTCACAATACTTGAAACTCCGGTAATAACGAGCATAAAGATTTAATGATAAAACTCTGAAAATCAGCGATAAAAGTTCTCTGAATATTTGCGTATCTCACTGAAAATGAGTATCTTTACATAAAATTTAGAGAACATGGAAACAGAGGAACTTATAGAACACATACTCAGACAGAAGCATCTTGAAGAGATGATGAACAGGCCTGAAAAGGAGCATACACCCCTTGAAGGTATGGATAATGAGCAGATAAAGAGGTTCGCCCTGTTCCTGTTTGAAGAGAATCAGAACAAGAGCAAGCAGCTTGATGAAATGATAGCACGACTTGATGAAATAGGAAAAGACCTGAAGGACGCCAACCGTAAGATTGATTCCCTTACAGATGCCCTGCTTAAGGCAAACAGCAAGGCTGAAAAGGCTGCCATTGAATGCAAGCTCCGCGACAAGGAATACAAAAAGCTTGAGAAAAAGCATAACGCCCTTGTCGAGCGTCTTTCACTTATGAATAACCAGACTTACGCTTCATCCAAAAGCCTTAAAGGCATTGACCGCAAAAAGGTCGTAAAAGGAAAGCATGACGACAAGGATGACTTTGACGGTACTCCCACTGCTCCGGCTGGTGAAGTTCCACAGTCAGAGCCTTCCGCATCATGCGACACGCAGGATACTCCGGCCACTCCTCATTCCAAGGAAAGACCGTATAGAAAAGGAATGAGATACAACAAGAACTGTGTAGGCACCCCGATAATACACAAGTCCGATTATACAATGCTTCCTGAGGGGTCTGTAGTGATATCATCGAGCTATCGTAAAATAAGAAATATCGTGAGCCATATTGAGGAACATCACTTTGAAGTGCTTAAGGTAAAGCATGCCGACGGCAGGATTGAAAGCATGTTCCTTCCCATGAAAGATGACGCCCGGGCTGACATCTACAATG
>NZ_JAULLJ010000010.1:0-140462 GCF_030518095.1 Bacteroides sp. ET489 | reverse complement strand
CTTTTTTCTGCAGATCCTATTAGCCTTTTGTTCTATATTCCAATGGGCTCATACCTACATAACGCTTAAAATATTTGCCAAAAAACGAAATATTGGCAAAGTTCAATGCATCCGAAATCTCTTGAATGGAAGCATCTGTTAATTTCAGTTGAGACTTTGCATCCATAATAACCATAGACGAGATAATGTCTGTACACGTTCTTCCCGTAACATCTTTAACCACGCTACACAAATATGCATGACTTACCCGTAACTGCTCCGCATACCACACAACCTGACGCACATGGGAATAATGCAAAGTCACAAGCCGTTGGAAATTACGAAACAACTGCTCATTTTTGGAAAGTATCCGAAGACCACTTTTATGTGCCGAAAGCTGATGAATAACCAAGTGAACATCAGCAAACAGATTTTTGGCTGCGACTGCCCGTCCTTTCTCATCAAGGAACTCATATAGACGTATAAGCAAAGCAAAATAATCTCCAAGCAGTTCCGAGGCTTCTTTACGGAGAGGAATAACCGGAGACTCGGACAACAGGCAGCAGGCATCAACTAAATGTTGTGAAGGATTTCCTTTGATATAGCTGGACGAAAAACCTAAAAAGTAAATTTTCAGTTCCCCGCTCACCTTATGTATCTGAAAAATGGTACCCGGCACCAATAAAACAGCTTCATCCTGATGTACGCAAAAACGGTTCAAATTGACCGATGCCTCCACCTCGCCTCCGTGACATAGAATAAGTATCTCACACTTCAGTCTTACCGGAAAATCCGTATAAAGACTTAGCAAACCTGGATTAATATCAGCCCCCGCAAGCCAATCCTCCGGCAAGTCTATCTTGGGCATATCTTTTTCATAAAAGCGACCTTCCATATGATTTCTCTTATACAATATCAAGTTACAAAGATAATCTCATTTTAAAAACAGACAAATAAAAAAGAAAAGACTTATCGGCAAAAATATCTTTATCGCACATTTATAAGCAAATAACCGAATCCATCCAAAGATCTATTTTAAAAAAAGAACAAAAATAGAAAAAACAGACCTTGCACAAGCAATGACAAAGCCGTTACTTTGCAACCCGAAAAATCATGCATAAAACAAGTACTATCCCAAGAAGTGTCTTAAAGAAATAGTCATTAAAATCAATTATATGAAAATTTACAACTTAAAGTATTTCCTGATGGGCTGCATAGCATCCCTGATGATCACATCCTGCGCATCAAATGAAGACCCTGCTGAAAATAACGGAAGCGGTAGTATCCAATTGGGAGTTACGGCCAGTGCCGTATTTACAAAAGCCGTAAACGAAAACGATTATGGAGATATAAATCGATACTCTGTGCAAATACTAAATGATAAAAGTAGCGTTGTAGAAGAGTTCATTTATAGCGAAAAACCTGAACGAATTAGTTTAAACAATGGCAATTACACCCTGAAAGCATTTTATGGTACAGAAAATAATGCTTCACGCGACGGATTTTATGTAAAAGGAGAAACAAGCTTCACCGTAAACGGAGAAGAACTCCAAGAAGTAAATGTTGAATGTAAACCTACTTGCGGAAAAGTTAAAGTAAGTTTTGCAAACAATATGTCTCAATACTTTAGCAACTATTCTGTTGTATATGAAACTGCCGCACTGAAAGAAACCGGAAGTAGTGCTATCTGTCAGAAAAACGATACTGAACCGTGGTATTTGAAGGTGAATGCTGAAGGAGAAAGCGTAAAAGCTTCCATCAACTTTACTCGTATCAGCGATAACAAGTCTGCAACAGTGGAAAAGACTTATACACTGGCACCTGGTAAATCGTGGACACTGAACATTGCGCCGCAAGACAACAACGGTAGTTTGGGCATCGTTGTTACCATCGATGAATCGACTGATGATGAAGAAATCGATATCGAAGTTCCCTCCGAATGGATTTAAAACTCAATATCCTTAATATATAAAGAAGAGATTTATGAAACTAATCAATATCATAGCCTTAAGCACAGTAGCCATCCTTGGTTTGGCGTCGTGCGAGATGAAAAATGAACTGACTGGCAGTCTGGTGAGCAAAGAAGATACAGGCGCTTTAGAACTTGGAGTCAGCGTAAAGCAACCCATTTCACAGACACGTGCTACAGAAGTGACAACCAACAATTTCCCTGTAACCATACAAGGAACAAGTGCCGAAGTAACTGACGTAGTAAAAGAATACGCTACCGTAGATGAAGTCCCGTCCAGCATCACAGTCCCTGTAGGACAATATACCGTAACGTCACATACTCCCGGAACATTGGAGAAGAAAATGGAAAATCCCTATTATTCGGGCAGTACAAATATTACTGTTAGCAAAGGCATCACAAGTGAAGTCGACGTTGTATGTCGTATGGCCAACAGCCGCATTCAGATGAAGTACGGAAACGATTTCAAAGAGGCATTCAGTTCATGGACGATTACCATAGACGACGGCACAGAAACAGCACTTTCATACACCGAAAGTGACCTGAATCCGGCTCCCATCTATTGGCATTTCGGCGATAACATCACAGCCATCACTGTCAATATCAAGGCTGTGACAACTAAAGGGAACACTGTAACCGAAAGACGAGTATTCCAAAAGAAAGACGCCGCCGAACAGTATGAAGAAGTAGGCGATGCATTCACCGGCGGCGACGCTTTAGAAATCAACATGGGTACCGTAGAATCTTCCACAGGAGAACTGACAGGAATTACCATTACTGCTAACATTACATTTGAAAATGAAAGCGAATCGGTAGAGATTCCGACAACAAATCCAGACGAGGGTGGAGACTCTGGAACTGAACCGCCAATAGGAGGTGATGTAACTCTTAACTTACCCGCAGATGTCACTTACTCAATATCAGCAGGCGATGCACCGGCCAGTGCTGATGCATATATAGCCTCTGAAGCAGGATTGGATAAAATCATCGTAACCATAACTGCAGGAAATGATGCCTTTCAAGCAATCTTGGTCGATTTAAATATGGACGGACAAAGTTTCCTTGCTGAGAATGGAGGAGTAGACCTGATTGATAATAGCGATTTTGGGAATTTAGTCGCTACTGTAGGAAGTACAGCCCCAACAGATGGAATAAAAGAATATACGTTCCCAATCGGAACATTCTTCACCTTCCTTGATATGACAGGAGCGACCGATCCAGGCAAATCGCATGAATTCCATATTACTGTAACCGATAAAAATGGGCAAAAAGCAACCGGTGTATTTAAAGTAACCATAAACGAGTAAGAAAATGAAAAAGATATATTTATTTCTTTTTGTAATATTATCCACCTTGAGTATAACCTCATGTCAGCAAGACGACTTAAATGACAACATCGGTTATCTCCGTATTGAAGTAGGAACTAATGCCTACGTAGATACCCGTATCGCCGCAGATTATAACCCTAAACAAATTGCTTTGCAAATACTCGATAGTAAAGGAGGAATCGTAGAAAGTACCGACGACTGGGAAACCTTGTCGGGACAACAAATCCGCTTGGAAGCAGGAACCTATACCGTAAAAGCTTCTTCCAACGGGTTCGATGGTTCCGAATCGGGATTTGATATTCCTTACTATGCCGGTAGCCAGCAGATAACAGTACAAACTGGCAAAGAGGTCACCGCCAACATTACCTGTACATTGGCTAACGTAAAAGTTACCGTAAATTATGATCAGTCTTTTATAGATGCTTTCCAATCGGCTACAGCCACTGTCAAATCGGCTATGGAAGGTGTTAACGAACTCAGCTTCAGAATGGGCGATGAACTGAAACCAGCATATTTCCCTGTAGCAGACCTTACCGCTACTATTTCTGTAACCAACCATTCCGGACAACAGTTCTCGCAAGATACACCTATCACTAACGTGAAAGCCCGCAAACACTACATTCTGAACTTTAAGGTGGCCGAAACCGGCGATATAGGAGGAGTCAGCGTCAGTGTAGATGGAACAGAAACCGTATATACATTTACTTTCAATGTTTCTACCGAAGCCAGCACAAAATTAGGAGCTGAAGCGGCCAACGCTTGGAGTAACTTTGCTTATTTAGAAGGAAGTATTCTTTCTTCATCCGAAGAACTTGATCCGGCCAGCATGCACTTTGAGTATAAAAAGGCCGATGCAGAAGAATGGCAAACTATCTCAGCCAATTATAATAGCGGAAACCAGAAATTCACAGCGACACTTACAGGATTGACACCTGCCACGCAATATACTTATCGCCTCGCTTATGAAAAGAGTGGAGAAGCTTATGCCAGCGATCCAGTAACATTCACAACAGAAGAAGCCACAACATTGCCAAATGGCAATATGGATGATTGGTACAAGAGCGGCAAAACTTGGTATCCGGTATCTGAAAGTGACTATTCCACTTCGGGCTCTTTCTGGGATTCAAGTAACCCGGGAACTACAACAGGTGCCGGAGCATTAGTTAATGTAAACCCAACACAAGGCAATAGCTCTATCGTACACACCAGCGGAGGTAAATCTGCAGAATTAAAATCACAGTATGCTTCTGCATTCGGTATTGGTAAGTTTGCTGCAGCCAGCCTTTACTCAGGCAAATTCAACAGCTTAGTAGGTACTAACGGAGCCAAAATTGATTTTGGACAGAAATTTGCATCTCGCCCAACAGGTCTGCATGGTTGGTTCCGCTATACAAGTGGGAAAATAGACTATCGGGGTGATAATACTCCTGCAGGACTTGGCGAAAAAGGAACTGACGACTTATGTTCCATCTATATGGCATTAGCTAAGGCTCCTCATCAATTGAACAATACTGATACTTCTACATTCTTCGATTTCGAAAACGATGATAATATCATTGCGTATGGCGAATTACCCGATGCGGAAGCTGTATCCACCAATAATGAATGGAAAGAATTCAATGTCGAACTGAAGTATAAAGATATCACGCCACAAACTGCATATTACTTGATTATCGTCTGCTCTTCAAGTAAATATGGCGATTACTTCACTGGAAGTACCGGTAGTATCATGTACATCGACGACTTGGAGTTACTTTACGGAGTCCCTTCCACCAAGTAAAGCCATATACAATTATTAATTAAAAAAAGAGGGTGCGTCATAACTCACCACTGATTACACAGACAGGCACAGAGATTATTTATAATATATCTGTGTTCCTCTGTGTAATCCGTGGCAAACTGCGGTTTTGATGCCCCCTCTTATACACGTTTTTAAACATTTATGTTCAGAATACTGTCACTCATCCTATTGTTCGCTATCGGTAGTGCATTCCAGACGCTGCAGGCGCAGAAGTCTATCCGCATCGAAACCACCCTCAATGGCGACAGCATCATCATAGCCGACTCAACAGGACATGTTTACAAGATAAAGGCACCAACCAAAAAGAAACGGAAGAAAGCCCAACGCCCACAGCGCATCGACCGCGGCATCATGCAATCGGTCTTTATCCCCAAAGGCCAATGGATGGCGGGAGGTACGGTTTCTTACTCCGAACACGAAGAGGACAACCTGAACTTTCTGGTCATAAAGAATGTAGAGGGTTTGGGATATACGTTCAACGTCAGTCCCTACGTCGGCTACTTCTTCAAGGACAACGTAGCGGCAGGCTTACGCTTCGGCTACAACCGCACCTATTTAGACATGGCCAACTTCGAACTGAATCTGGGTGAGGACTTCAACATCAGCCTCAAGGACCTCTATTACCTGGAGCACGAATACCAGGTATCGGGTTTTCTGCGTACCTACATGCCCATCGGCAAAAGCAAAATTTTCGGACTGTTCAACGAAGTGCGCCTGACGTACGCCTACGGAGTAGGAAAGAACTCGACCGGTTCGAATACCGAATACGACGGTACTTTTGAACGGACGCACAACCTGCAAATCGGTATAGCACCGGGCATGACCGCCTTCGTCACCGACTGGTCGGCAGTCGAAGTATCGGTAGGCGTGATGGGCTACAACTTCAAATGGCAGAAACAGACAACCAATCAGATAGAGAGCGGCATGAGAAGAACGTCTTCGGGAAACTTCAAGATCAACCTCTTCTCGATTAACATCGGCATGACTTTCTACCTGTAAACCAACGATCAAGAAACGAACGAACTATGATAAAGAGACTCTTCTGTTATATATGCTGCGTACTGGCACTAACCGCCTGTGCCATCGAGAACGACATTCCCTACCCCATCGTTGACGGAAGCATCCAGGACTTTGAGGTAGAAGGACAATGCGGCCCCGACGGCAGCGGAAGCCAGCAAGCAACGATTGATAAAAACGCACGTACCGTGAAACTGTATGTGGACGACTCGGTCAACTTGTCAGAGCTGCGCATTACCAAACTGACCGTCAGCAACAATGCCACGCTGGTGCCCGACTCTACCCTCTGCCACAACTATGCCAAGTTTCCGACCGTAGGCTTCAGTTCGCTGGACGATATTCCCATCTCGTCGGATACCCGCATGGACTTTTCGAACTCCGCCACGATCGTCCTGCGCACTTATCAGGACTATGCCTGGAGCATCAGCATCGAGCAGGTGATAAAGCGCGACATCGTTCTGGAAAACCAGGTAGGCAACGCCATTGTGGATGACATCAACCGGAATGTTATCATCTACGTGTCGCACGAACAACGGCTCGACCACATCAAAGTGACTTCGTTCAACCTCGCCGGCCAGCACGGCACGGTATATCCCGACCCGACTGCCGATGCCTACTTCGACTTCTCCGAGCCGCGGACCTTCTTTGTTTCGTATGGTTGGGAAGAGGTGAGCCACCAGTGGACCGTCTATGTCTATCAGACCGACGAAAACGCATCGGGGCAGATAGACGTCTTCTCAAGAGCCACAAGTGCCACACTGAAAGGCAGCATACAAAGCGGCAAACAGCCTGTAGTGGAATACCGCAAATTGACCGACAGCAACTGGACTTCACAGCCTTCGGCCGACATCGCCATCAGCGGAACCAACTATACGACCGACCTGCAACAACTCACTCCCGGCACCGCATACGAATGCCGTGTCAGCATCGACGGCACCGTAGCAGGCACGCAGACGTTCACTACTGCACCCGCAACTCCACTGACCGACGGCAGTTTCGACAACTGGCATCAGGAAGAAAAACTGTGGAACCCGTGGAGCTTGGGCGGAACTTCTTTCTGGGACACCGGCAATAAAGGAGCCGTCACCATCAGCGACAGCAACTCCATCCCCACCAGCGAAACCTGCAACGGAAGCGGACTTGCCGCCTCGCTCGAATCGAAATACCTTGTCCTGAAGTTTGCGGCAGGCAACATCTTTACGGGCAGTTATGTGAAAACGGTAGGAACCAACGGTGTGCTGAGCTTCGGACGGCCTTTCGCGTCGTTCCCCAGCAAACTGCGCATCAACTATAAATACACTTCGGCCACCATCGACAAGGTGGGAGAAGATGCCCTTTCTTATCTGAAAGGACGTCCCGACTCGTGCCACATCTACATCGCACTGACCGACTGGGACGAACCACTCGAAATCCGTACGCGCCCCAGCGAACGCCAGCTGTTCGACAAAGCCGACTCGCACATCATCGCATACGCCGAACTGATACAAGGTTCCAGCACATCGGCCTACCAGCAGAAAGACCTTGTGCTCGACTATCGATACACCAACCGCACACCGAAATACATCGTCGTGGTGGCCAGTGCCAGCAAATATGGCGATTACTTCACCGGCGGAGTAGGCAGCAAACTGTGGTTAGATAATTTTGAACTGATTTACGAGTAAGTATGACAAAAGAGAATAGAAGAACCATCACAATGAAATATATCAAGGCTTTATATGTGGGCTTCATCGGCTTGCTGCTGGCAGCCTGCCAGGCGGAGCAGTGGGAAGGCATGGAGGGCGGTTTCCAGATATCGTTGGGAGAAGACGTGACCGTAACCACCAAAAGCACTCCCGCCGAACTGGGCAAACCTGTAAAAGAACAATTTTCACTGAAGATTGTGAAAGAAAGCACCGGCAGCACACTGTACGATGGCATCTTTACTTCGAACCAGATTCCTGCTTCGGCCGGACTTTACACCGTAACGGCCACCTATGGTGACAATCCTTTATTAGGACTGGACACTCCTTATTACAAAGGAGAAGAGGCAGGAGTGGAAGTAACCGAAGGAGAGACCCGGACAGTAAACCTGAGCTGCAAAGTGGCCAATGCACTGACCAGCGTGACGTACGACGAGCCCGAGAAGTTCGATGCCCTGTTCTCCTCGTACGGTCTGAAGGTTTCTGTGGGCAATCAATTCGTCACCATCAGCAAAGACAATGCACAGAAAAGTGCCTACTACCGTGCAGGTACCATTCCGACCTTTCAGTTCGTCGGTACCCTGAAAGACAACAGTCAGGCTGTATCTATGACATTGGAAGATGACAAGCTGAAGAATGCCGACACCTTTGGCGCTGGCAAGCATTGCAAACTGACGCTGAAAGTGAAACCCGCCGCCTCCGGAGTCATCCTTACCGTAGCAAAGGTAGAGGTGGAGAATGTGACAATCTCGGAGACGATACCAGTGGAGTGGTTGCCTAAACCCAAGATAGAAGCCGAAGGATTTGAGGGGAATTCGTTGTCGTTTGCCGAGACCGAAAGCAAAACTGCAACTGTCAAGCTGAACACAGCAACAGCATTGCAAGACCTGAAAATCAAGTTCAATTTTGCCGATCCGCAATTTGCAGCATTCAATCAGGAATACCAGCTTTCCACACTCTCTGAAGACACCCGAAAGGATTTAGAAGAAAAACTGGGCATCACACTGCCTGCCATAGGCGATAGTTCCCCCAGCATACAGTTGGACAATCTGATAGCCAGACTACAGACCAATGCCGGTGAAGCGACTGCCAACACCATTGAGCTGGATGCACAGGCCAACGGCCGCTGGAGCCATGAAGACGCAGAAGCTAATCGTAGCTATACATTGAATTGCAATAAGCCGGAGTTCAGCGTATCCGTAGATGCCAGCAACTGTTGGTCCAGAGAATTTACCATAAACGACATCACGGTAACAACGGGAAATGCAGAAACCATCAAAAACAATTTAATATATCAATATTATAATGGAACGGACTGGATAGAATGCAGCACACGAGACAATCAAAAAGGACGCGTCCAACAATTTGATGAAGCTGCAGAAGACATATCCCAAAAGAGCTATCGAGTACGTGCTTTGTATCGGGGAGCCATAGCCTCAACAGAAGCCGAAGCGACATTGGAAACTCCGGAACAATTACCGAATTCGGGGATGGAGGAATGGCATGAAGAAGACCAAAGTAACAATAAAAACTTATGGTTCCCTTATACACAAGAAGCTACAGGATTTCTTTGGAATACAAACAATACAGAAACCACAAACTATAGAAGCGAATCATATTGTTCAACATCATCTGTAAAACAAACGACCAATAAACACAGCGGAACATACGCTGCCTGGATAAGAACTGTCGGACATGGCATTGCAAATACAAGCGTAGGATCTCTTTGGGGAATAAATGGCTCAATCACAGGTGACCATACTATAGGGGAATTATATTATTCTAATCCATTTATTGTTCGTCCAACAAAGCTTTTATTCTACTACAGCTATACACCAAACGGAGATGATGCAGGAGTTATAGAACTAAAGATCGAAAATCAAGAACAAGGCATTACACTATTTGAAACAAGCCAAGCAATCTACAGTAGCAACGATGCTTTATACGAGTTGCCAATTAATTATACAGTAGAAAATGCTGTTGCTACTCATTTGACAATAACTTTTAAATCTGGTTCTAAACATACAGATGTAATACCAGCTAAAGTGCGTGGAAACGGAGCAAACGAACATTACGGCAGTGAACTCTACATCGACGACATCTCCCTCATCTACGACAAATAACAGACATATGAAACGAACATTATATACACTCATTTCGCTCCTCCTGCTGATAAGCTGTCAGCAGGAAGACGTACTGACCGAAACGGGAAAAGGCTATCTGCAATTAGAAAGCCTTACCCTCGGTTCCGTCACCGCGGAAAACATCGTCACCCGTGCCGTTGAGGAAGACCTGTACATCAAGATCTCCAACGGAACTGATGCGGACAAAGTCTATGCGCCGGGAGAGTTTCCCCAAACCAAGGTGGAACTGAATGCCGGCTCCTATACCCTCGAAGCCTACAACGAAGCTTACCTTACAACAGGAGCCGATGACCCACGCTATTATGCCCGGACAACCTTCAGCATCGAGTCCGAGAAAGTAAGCTACATCGACTTGCAGGTACCGATGATCAACGTTGGCATCAGCCTGGCACCGTTCAGTGACGAACTGACTGCCTTATTCTCCAACCCTACGCTTACCGTATATACAACGGACTCCGGCGCTACAAAAACGCTTGATCCCGGCCAAACCACCTACTTCGACCATACGGACAACATGACCTTCACCTATACACTGACCGCCACCAACACCGACGGGGAAACCTTCACAACAACGCCCCAGACTTATGGAAACAACGACGGGCAAAGCGTAGAGCCGGGCCACTGCTACATACTTAACTACTCACTGGCCGACACCCGCCTGCAAGCTGCCTGCACCGGAACTACATCGCGTTAATACCGTCCGCGAGCCATAGCCATCCGAAATTCGCCGTGTTTCATCTGAAGTACCACGACAGGTATTTTTTCATTTGCCCCCTCGTCATTTTTTCCCAGTTAGGAAAATATTTTTTTCTAACTGGAGAATTATTTTTTCCTAACTAGGAAAAAATAATTGCAAGACTGGTTGCTCACGATTCATGTAACAGGCTGATAGTTAATATCCTTTTTTATAGCGTATTCTATTGCTAAAACATTCCAATACAAACCTGTATCTGCTTGTATTTTCAAGGCGAATCGTTATCTTTGGTTTGCCGAACTCATCAGTAATAACAAACGATATAAAAAAGAAAGCCTTATGAAAAAATCCTTCTGCATCATTCTTTTTACTGCGGCCGTTTGCTTTCCGCTTCATTTATCCGCACAAAAGGACAAACAAACCGAAAAGGTACGCAATGAACAAGCGGTCAAGAAAGCCATTGATGAACGCCATTTTCGCATTGATGTCAACTACATGACCCCTACACGAGGGCGAAGCCGTGCACTAACGGATAGCTATAGTCTGGAAGTACGCAACGACTCTTTATTTTCTTACCTGCCTTATACGGGCGAGGCCTACAGCATCCCTTACGGAGGAGGGAAAGCACTAAACTTCAATGCCCCCATCCAGACGTACGAAACAAAAGAGAAGAAACGGGGCCGTAAAGAAGTCAAGATTACTACGAGCAACGAAGAAGACAGTTATACCTATTCTGTAACAATCTCTTCAAACGGTTCGGCATACATACACGTACAGCCCATTCGACGTCAGCCAATCTCCTTTAGTGGACAAATAGAACTTGAAGAATAGCCAATACGCTTCATTCTAGAAACAGATGTACATCAAGCAAAACAAATATTCTATTGATTATCAGCAATATGTATTTCAAAGATGTACATCTGTTTTTTTGTTCTGACGAACGATATCCGCTAATTTTGCAAACGAAAAGCCAAAGCTAACACAGAAAGAAGTTACAACTATAATAGCGATTCATAACCACCCTTAACAATGAAAAATAAACTTTTCTTTTTCATACTCTTCAACTGTGTGTGCCTTGCTCTGCCTGCTCAGCAACGGGAAAAACGTCCGTTCTGGAAGGTAGAGCTGGAAGGCGCACTCAACAATTACGATGCTTGGGAAGTGGAACCCTCCATCACATTTCTGCCCATACAATATGCTGGCATCAGCCTGGGATTGCTGTTTACACAACCTTATCATGATGAAAGCATCAGTGGATTCTCGCAAAACCAGCAATTTCTTTGGAGCAGCACAACAGAGCACGCTGCCAGCTACTTTCTAGCTCTGCGTCCCAGCCTCCAACTGAATACTCCCAAACTATGGGTGGGACGTGACAAAGACTATGCCCTTTACCTCTCCATATCTCCCGGACTCACCCTGCCCTTATCTGCCAACAACGAGTTCAACATCGACTACTATCCCAATCAGACAGGCGTATGGACGGCCGTTCGTCGCGAGCACGTCAGCAACAAAGGTGCCCGTACCGTCTACTACCACCTACGTACGGCTTTCTCGCTGGAAGTGGACAACGGACTCATCTTCTCGGTCGGATATACCTGCTCCGACTTCGACCTCTTCGGCGGAAGCCGGAACATCGTCATCGAAGGAAGAAAAATAGACTTACCCAAGCACAAGTTGATGCACTCGGTATCGGTAAGTCTGGGATATCGTTTCTGATCTACATAATATTTGCTACAGTGTCAGAACCGATAGATACACTCTACTCCAAAAATATTTTTGCTGCCGTCCCGTTCCCACTGCCGACAATAGAAAGCCTCTGCCTCCCATCGCTCTGCCAGAGGAAAGCTCAGACCAGTGCGATAGCGCATACGCGCCACATCAAAATGCTCGCCGCGTCCCAATCCGTTATACATCTCGACCGAGACATAAGGTTCCAACCGGCAACGGGCTATGTCGTAAGCCACTTTCAGTCGAGAACGCAGACGAAATTCTTTCTCTTCGGCACTGAATGTATGCTGAAAACGCTCACGCAACGACAGCTTGACGCGCTGTATCCGATGTGAAAGTGTGCCGTCTACATGATAGCGGTGACGAAACTTCCAGCCGGCTTCCTCCAGATTGCGGTAATGCACTTCGTAACCGGCACCTACCTTCAAGAAGGGCAGCAGCTTGTATGAACCACCTACGTCAAGTCCCCAACGGTCAGTCATACTCAAATCGTCTTCGGTACGCCACTCCAGATTACTTGACAACGTCAGCTTCGGCAAAACCTCGTATTTCACTCCCAACTTTGCCCAAGTGGTATTGTCCACATCCTGTGCAGCAATCCGTATTGTCAGCACCTGCAATAAGAGAAAGGCAATAAGCCCTATGCCATATTTGCTATTGTTTTCCATTATGGTGTGTTCACTTACTTATCTAAAACATTGTTTTCCCTTTACAGATTGCAAACATACAGGGCAATTTTGGAAAAAATCTGAAATTACAATTGTGCAAGAACTGTTTCTACATTCGCTATAGCTTTTTTAGACAAACGTTCCACACTCTGCATCGATTTTCCCGAAATGTAGGGTGTATAAAGCACATTGGCATAGGGTGTCAGCAAATCTTTCAACTGGCCCATACCTGTAGCATCGCACAAATAAAAACTGTTTGGACATGCCTTGAGCCAATGGCAAAGAGCCTCTGCCTGAAAAGTCGGCCCGACGGAAGTATTCACCAGAATCTTACGGTTTCCCAGCAGATTGAATTCACGTTCACCCAGCAGATAATTGTTGCGGGGAAGGCAAGTGCATACAATCTCTGCTTGCTGCAACAGTTCGTCAAGCGACAAATAAGTCATGCCTACAGCCTCTGCATCAGACTTACGGGTACGACTGTAATAACATATGTCAGCTCCCAGAAAACGTAAAGCATCAGCCACCATACGGCCGGTCTTTCCAAGCCCGATAATACCGATTTTGCGGCCGGTAAGTTCTGTACTCTGATCCAGCCAGAATACTCCTCCGAAACCATGCAGCAAACGAACCAGTTCGCTGATAACGTATTCCACCACTCCTTCGTCGCCATAATCCTTCACACCCAATACCGTAATGCCCCTCTTGCGTGCTTCGACCACATCGACATTGCAACTTGCCGGATCATAAAGAGTGCAGCACATTCCTATGTAGCGCAGACCAGGACAAGCATCAAGCACATTCTTTCTCACCGGTGTCCGAAACGACACCAACAGGCAGTCGGCATCTCCGATCCGGCGTATTACCTCTTCCTCTTCCGAAGGAAAATCGTGATACATCACTACTTCCTCTCCCAGTTCATGCAACCGTTCAATAGCCGCCGTATTCAACAGTGTTTCGTCAACTCCTACAATCTTCTTGAATTTCATCTGTAGACTTCTTTTATAGGTTAATATCCATAAGGTTTTCTTTTCATCCGAAAGCAAACTATACAGGACTATTTGTCCCGCCAACACTCCATCTGTTTCCGGCTCGAAACTTCTCTTTTGCAAACCTACACATAAACATCGGTTTATGAAACTTTTTTCCGTATCTTTGCCGCCAATTGAATTAAAATCCGGGCTAAAAGCCTGTTTAACTTTTATCGAAACAACAAATTATGGAACAACCGACAGGAAAACACGCCCGGGTAGAAGTGGCCGACGTATTGCGCGGACTGGCCGTTATGGGCATCATCTTGCTGCACAGCATCGAACATTTCAATTTTTATTCATTCCCCGACACCGCCGGACAAAGTGCCTGGCTCGCCTTTACCGACAAGGCTGTCTGGGACGGGCTTTTCTTTCTGCTGGGCGGAAAGGCTTATGCCGTTTTTGCACTGCTCTTCGGATTCAGTTATTTCATTCAATACGACAACCAGCGAATGCGCGGTCATGACTTCCGTCTGCGCTTCTGCTGGCGACTGATATTGCTTTTCCTCATCGGCAACCTGAACGCTATGTTCTTCACTGCCGAAGTACTAGTGCTTTACTCGTTAGTAGGATTCATTCTGCCTCTGACCTGCAAGATGAAAGACAAATGGATTTTTATCCTGGCCTGCATCCTGCTCATACAGCCTCTACCTCTTTATTATACCCTGCGTGCCTGCTTCGATCCGGCTTTTGTAACTCCAGCACTGCCTACGGGTGATTTGTGGGGAGCCACATTCGAAGTACAAAGCCATGGCACTTTCTGGGAAACAGTACGTGTCAATCTGTGGGAAGGGCAACTTGCCAGCCTTGCCTGGGCATGGGACAATGGACGTGTATTCCAAACAGCTGCCCTCTTCCTACTCGGATTTCTGGCAGGAAAACGCGGTCTGTTCCTGAAAGAGAACCTGAAAATCTGGAATAAAGTCCTCTGTGGTTCGCTTTTAGCCTTCTTCCCCCTCTACGGATTAGGAAACATGTTACCCGGTTTCATCGACAACCCTTCTATCCGTACTCCGCTGCTGCTTATCATTTCTTCTTTATATAAGTTTGCCTTCATGCTCCTGCTGGTGTCGGCTATACTTTTCGCCTACTATCGCACCCGCCTGCAACGGCGTCTCGCACAGATTGTCCCTTACGGACGCATGAGTCTGACCAACTACATTACTCAAAGTATCTTCGGTTCCCTGTTGTTCTATAACTGGGGACTCGGACTGCACGATGATCTGGGCATCACAGCCAGCTTCCTGACAGGAATCCTGCTGTTTATTCTTCAGTTCAGCTTCTGCCGCTGGTGGATGGCACACCATTCGCACGGCCCGATGGAGTATCTGTGGAAACGTGCTACATGGCTGAAATAAATATTCACCTTTTTCGCATAAATAGTTGTAATAAGCAAAAGTTTATCTTATTTTTGCGTTTTAACTACATTAACAATGTAATTCAGAAGAAAGAAAAAAGAAGGAATATTGTAACTTCCTGCTTGGGGAAAAGTAAGAATATGATAGTTCTCTTTTATTTCCTTTCTTCTTGGATTTCCAATTCAGATAAATAACTTTTAAACCAAAATATAATTATGGATACAAGCAAGATTGTAGGAGAAAAGATCAAATCACTCCGCGAGAATCAGTCTATCAGTGTAGAAGAACTGGCTGAACGTTCTGGCCTTGCCGTAGAACAAATTGAGCGAATTGAAAACAACATCGATCTGCCTTCGCTGGCGCCACTCATCAAAATTGCACGTGTATTAGGCGTACGTCTTGGCACATTCCTTGACGATCAGGACGAAATGGGTCCTGTAGTATGCCGCAAATCGGAAGCTACCGACTGCATCAGTTTCTCGAACAACGCCATACAGAGCCGTAAACATATGGAATATCATTCACTGTCGAAATCGAAAGCCGACCGTCATATGGAACCTTTCATCATTGACGTAGCACCTACCGAAGACAGCGACTTTGTACTTTCCTCACACGAAGGCGAAGAATTCATCATGGTCATGGAAGGAACTATGGAAATCAGCTACGGGAAAAACACCTATCTGCTGGAAGAAGGTGACACAATCTACTATGATTCCATTGTACCACATCACGTACATGCCTACCAGGGACAAGCTGCCAAGATTCTGGCCGTCATCTATACTCCGGTATAAAATGTGCGGAAGGATGTATCGGAACAGAAAAGAACGGATATATTCATATTTTCAGGTACGGATTACATGGGTATCTGCGGATAAACTTATCCCCCAACTTGTAATCCGTACTTAAAAGTTTATTGAGCCTTTTCTGCCTTCCTTTTTCACGTTAACCTCTAGCCACTCATTACATATGCATCTGCACAAAATTACATCAGGTATACTACTATTATGTTTGGTTGTTATCAGCGGCCGTATTTCTGCTCAAGACTCCGACCTAATCCGTACCAAAAAAAACTTTATCCAATTATTGGGAAACACCGGACAAGAGCAGCTGAACGCAGTGCTGGAAAAACTGCCACGAGAAGAAAGCGCTTCTGACCAGATGGTAGTGGAACTTTTCCAACGCCAGGCTTCACAAGCGGCATCCATCCCAAAATATATATCCGAACAGACAGAAAACGGCACCTGGCCAGACATTAACTATCAGGACCAAAAACGTTCGGGATGGGAACCGCGCGTCCACACCGAACGCATTCTGGAACTGACCAAACAATACACCTCGCCAGAAAGCCCTTATTACCATTCCAATAAAGTCGAGGCTTGTATCCACAAAGCACTCCATTATTGGTTCACAGCCAAACCTGTCTGTCCGAACTGGTGGTACAATCAGATCGGAGTTCCGAAAACACTGGGCAATGCTTTCCTGTTATTCGAGCCACAACTGACAGCTGAAGAACGTCAAAGCGCCATTCAAGTAATGGAAAACGCGCGTTTCGGCATGACAGGACAAAACAAAGTATGGCTGGCCGGCAATGTGCTGGTACGTGCCCTGCTTCAGGAAGACAAAGAACTGGTACGACAGGCACGCGACACCATCGTATCCGAAATCGTAACGGGGCAAACCGAAGGCATACAGCCCGACTGGAGTTTTCACCAGCATGGCACGCAACAGCAGTTCGGCAATTACGGACTGGCTTTTCTGGCAAGCATGAGTTTTTACTCAGGCGTTTTTGCCGGAACTTCAATGACCTTCAGCGATGAACAACTGGAAATCCTCCGTCAGCTTATTGATAAAGGATATCGCTGGATATTGTGGAAAGGCCAAATGGACATCAGCGCACTGGGCAGACAATTTTTCCGTGAAGGGCAAACCCACAAAGGTCTTTCTACCGCTTTTGCGGCGACCGAACTGGGAGGAGGCATGTCCGAATCATGCAACAGCACCGCCCGCGCTTTGTGCAATGAGAACTTCCAACTTCATTCAAGAAATGATCTGATTGGGAATAAACACTTTTTCTGTTCCAACTATACCGTACACCGCCGCCCTACATGGATGGCCACCGTAAAAATGGCTTCGAACAAAGTCATCGGCACAGAAACACTGAACGGTGACAATATGAAAGGTTTCTATTCGGCCGACGGAGCCACTTATGTGTACACCGACGGACACGAATACCTCGACATTTTTCCTTTGTGGGATTGGCGGAAGCTGCCAGGTGTCACCGCCTTCGAAAGCGATGCTCCTATACCAGTGGTCAAAGGCAACCGCCCGCGCAATAACGCAGACTTTGTAGGCGGTCTATCAGACGGACAACAGGGAATGACTGTCATGGATTTGAACCGTGCCGGACTACAAGGGCGAAAAGCATGGATTTTCACCGACAACTATATACTATGCCTCGGAGCAGGGATAGAGGCCGACAGCACTTTGGCCGTAACTACCGCTATTGAGCAATGCTACAAACGCGATAACTTATATTTCTTGAGCCCCGATGGCAATTGGCAAGTCTTAACAGGAAGCGATACCCAAAATCAGACCAGCGAAGTACGCTATTTCCATCATCACACAGGTTACATCGCCTGGAACGAAAAACTGAATGTAACAGCTACAACCGAAAAGCGTACAGGACAGTGGCACGATATCATGCAGATGTATCCTCGCGAAAACGTAAGCGGCGAAGTAATGCAGCTCTGCCTGAATCACGGAACAGCGCCGAAGAATGCTTCTTACCAATACCTGATATTACCCGATTCCGACCGTCGGCAGACTGCCCTCTTCGATCGCCATTCCATCCGTGTGCTGCATAACGACCGCTCATTGCAGGCTGTTATACTCGAAAACGGAACCTGCTGGATGGCAACCAGTCGCCCTGCCACTCTGAAGTTGCCGGACGAAACAATCGTAGAAGTCCTTACTCCTGGTATCTACAAAATAGCTCCAAGCAAAAACGGGAACTACACCGCTTTATGGACTTCACCTTCCCGACAACATACACAAGCAGAACTGCACATTGGGAAAAAACAACTCATACTGACAGATACATATCAAATAAGTAATCTTTAAGTCTATAAACGGATGTTTATAAGCTCAATAATGAAAAAACGAAATACTTATAAATGAAAAACGAATAAAGAAAAACGCTTATGTTATACGAACGTACCCTCGGCCAATGGCTGGAACATTGGGCCGAAACAACACCCGACAAAGAATACATCGTTTATTCCGACCGAAATCTCCGCTTCACCTGGAGCCAGTTCAACCACCGTGTTGACGACATGGCCAAAGGTCTCATCGCCATCGGTGTAGAACGTGGTACTCACGTGGGCATCTGGGCCGCCAATGTGCCCGACTGGCTCACATTGTTATATGCCTGTGCCAAGATAGGAGCCGTCTACGTTACCGTAAATACCAACTATAAACAAGCCGAATTGGAATACCTCTGCCAGAACTCGGATATGCACACCCTGTGCATTGTCAACGGTGAGAAAGACAGCGATTTCGTGCAGATGACTTATCAGATGCTCCCCGAACTGAGAACCTGCCAGCGGGGCCACCTGAAAAGCGAACGCTTCCCACACATGAAAAACGTTATCTATGTAGGGCAGGAAAAGCACCGGGGTATGTACAACACATCTGAAATTCTATTGTTGGGCAACAACGTGGCCGACGACCGACTCAATGAGTTAAAGGCACAGGTAACCTGCCACGATGTCGTAAACATGCAATACACCAGTGGAACCACCGGTTTCCCAAAAGGCGTAATGCTGACCCATTACAACATAACCAACAACGGTTTCCTGACAGGAGAGCACATGAAGTTTACTGCCGATGATAAACTTTGTGTCTGCGTACCTCTGTTCCATTGCTTCGGTGTGGTACTGGCCACCATGAACTGTCTTACGCACGGATGTACTGAAGTGATGGTAGAACGTTTCGATCCGCTTGTCGTACTGGCTTCCATTCATAAAGAGCGCTGTACGGCCCTATACGGCGTGCCTACCATGTTCATTGCCGAACTGAATCATCCGATGTTCAACCTGTTCGACATGTCAAGTCTGCGTACGGGCATCATGGCCGGCTCTCTCTGCCCTGTAGAACTGATGAAACAGGTAGAAGAAAAGATGTTCATGAAGGTAACCAGCGTATACGGACTGACAGAAGCAGCACCCGGCATGACCGCCACCCGCATCGACGACTCGTTCGAAGTGCGCTGCAACACCGTAGGCCGCGACTTCGAACACACTGAAGTGCGTGTCATCGACCCCGAAACAGGCGAAGAGTGCCCCGTAGGCGTACAAGGCGAAATGTGTAACCGTGGTTATAACACCATGAAAGGATATTATAAGAACCCAGAAGCAACGGCCGAAGTAATAGACAAGAACGGTTTCTTACACTCGGGCGATTTGGGTGTGAAAGACGAAGACGGGAACTACCGCATCACGGGCCGCATCAAAGACATGATTATCCGCGGTGGCGAAAACATCTATCCGCGCGAAATCGAAGAATTCCTTTTCCAGCTTCCGGGTGTGAAAGACGTACAGGTAGCAGGTATCCCCTCGAAGAAATACGGTGAAGCCGTAGGAGCTTTCATCATTCTGCACGAAGGAGCAGACTTGCACGAAAGCGATGTACGCGACTTCTGTATCGGCAAAATCTCGCGTTACAAGATTCCTAAATACATCTTCTTCGTCAAGGAGTTCCCCATGACCGGCAGTGGTAAAATCCAGAAATTCAAATTAAAAGACCTGGGACTCCAGCTCTGTAAGGAACAGGGTATCGAAATTATCTAAAACATATTACTTTTACAATTATCAGGAGGGAATTCGAAACATCATAAAAAAAGTGCTTCGGATTTTCTCCTTCTTCTAATACAAGCTAGTATACAACCTATCCACACCGGCTTTTCTATTAACAATAATTAGTATATCCCATACAATCCTTTATTATATATAGCATCAAGATTAATAGCAGATCAATCTACTAATTACCAACAATATAAAATATAAAAATGTATTGTCTATATTCAGAGCGAAGTTCATAGGGATAATCATTCCCATATTTCCATTTATTCAATAAATCTGCAAAAAATATACGAAATCATATTATTTACGCGAATCAAATAACGTTCTGTAAGCAAAAAATGCAGTTTATATTAAAATAAGTTCTGATTTATCATCACTAATCAAAAATAATACCTATATTTGCCGAAAAAATCAGAAACAAGCATAAAATTAACAATAAATTAAAAAAAATGTGGACTGCAAAAGAAATCCTGTCGCAAGCTATATGTTGTTATACATTGGCAACAGCCAATTATACCTTCAACAAACGGCAGGTAATGCACAAAGAAGCAGGAGAAAATTTATACCGCAATCCCATCCTTCCTAACAACTTCATGTTGTCACCTGTTCCTCCTTTTTAATTCAACAGATACCAAATTTTAAAAAAGTATTTTTTTGAATTCTTTGTGTATTTCAAAAAGGCTTTCAGACAATTGCTATTTACTAAATACATAGCAAGAGAAAACGTCTGTACATACATCGCAGCTATTACAGGATTTTGCATTCCTGCCAAATAGTATGCGTTTTTACCCTGACCATATTTATTTACAAATTAAACTAACAAACTTAATTTTATGAGAAAATTGTATCTATGTTCATTCCTGATAGGCTTTTTTGCGCTGGCCTGCGGAATGTGGAGTTGCTCTGATGACGACTCCAACAATGGCGACACTACAGTAATCGAAGTAGAAACTCCAGCTTCTGATGCTATATTCGCCACCTCTGCTACTTTCAACCTAAAAACAAAAGGAGCAGAATCATATGTATATAAAGTAATAGAAGGTAGCAATGCCGCCGAACCGGATCCTGTAATTGCATACGCAGAAGCTCAAGAAAATGGTACGATTGTCACCGTAACCGGAGACACTGCACAAGAGACTGTAACTGGTCTGGAAGGTAACAAAACGTATACTGTATTCTTCATTTTCAAAGTAGGTAACGAATACAGAATCCTCTCACAAACAATCACCACCCCCAACTATTCTCAGATGGTGACTATTGTCAAAACAGACATGTTTTCTACAACTTTCCATGTAGAGGTTCCTGAGGATGTATATTACATGATCAATTTCGTTGATTATGAAACATACATTAACTACCAGATGCAATTCGGTCGTAACGACGTAGACTGGACAGTTGCCGGATTCGGCATGCAAAGCCCACGTTTCAAAGGTCCTCAAACTATTACCGTAAAGAACGGTGGCAATGCCTACGAAGGAGCCTTGAACGAAGCTGATTATCCCGCAGATGCTTATACCTATTCTATTTATCCCGGTACTGGCTATGTACTTTTTGTAAGCCAATGCGACGAAAACGGTTCGACTGACAATTATGTAGAATATAGCGAAGGAGAAGGCGGTGATCCCGGTATCCTTCTTTCTACCCTGCCCAACGTAAAACAATATACAGAAGAGAAACCTTCAAGCGAAAGTTTATCATTCAACGGACTTTACGCCAAAACCATGTTCTTCACCAAACAAGCTGATAAAGGCGCAGGTGAAGTGATGGTTAACATCGACCGTATCACAGAGCAGACCGCCCTCCTTACCCTGACCCCGACAGAAGATGTCATGCAATATGCAGTCGTACTGGTTTCTGACGATGACAAGCAGTTATATCTCGACTTCTTTGGTGGTGAAGATGGCTTACAAGCCTCACTGATAATTTACGGTAGTATTTATGACGGCGTACAGCAACTCCCTTATCCGATCGAAAAAGGCAAAAGCTATACACTTTACATCACAGCTATCTACAACCAAGAAGGTACCGTACAGTCATTCCATACACTGGAAGGCATTAAAGCCATTGAATCAGACAAACCTGCGGTAGAACTGGAAATCACTCCGAAGCAAGTCAGCAACCCGTATCAGGTATGCTTCAATATTAAGGCTCCCAACGGAGATTGTGCTGCATTCAAATACCTGTGTAACTACACGAAAGACTGGTATCCGACTTTGAACGGTCTGACAGGTACCGACCTGGAAGAAAATGTTGCCAGCTTGGTTTCCATGTATGGAAAAATGGTTAGCGATGCAGAGGTAATGACAGGAATCAATAGTCCGGAAGGTTACGACCTGTATTTCAGTTCTATAGATGAAACAGAAACATGGTTGGTTCTGGAATCTTACAACGTAGACGAAAAGACGAAACTCTTCTATCAGGAAGAAGGTTGTCGTACGACATCGGCGGCTCTGACTCCCGAAGAACCCGTCAACAGCCAGCTGTTTAGCAAACTCCTTGGTAACTGGACAGCTACTATGGAAAGTGCATATGGCAACGGCACAGTTACAATGCCTGTCACTATCGCAGCAGGCCCCGAACAAGTGTCTACACTCCCCAGCGACGTGAAAGAAGAACTGGTGAACTACTTCATCGCTTCTGGTAAAACGCAGGAGCAAGCCGAAGAAATGGTAGAAAGTAGCTTCAACGAATATAAAGACAGAGCCGCTTACTACACCCAAAAGAACAAAGACCAGAACTGCCTGGTTGCTACCGGATTCTCATACGACGAATGGAATGCGCCTCTCGCCACTTCCTGGGATTTGTTCCAGTCTACCGAATATTCAGCATACAGCACCGACGAACTCTTCCGCGACTACGGTCCCAAACTGTTCTTCAAGATAGCCAAGGATCAGAACGGTAACGACAGTGTATCCGTCATCACAACCCGTTACGCTGAAAACGGTCAGGACTTTTTGCGTTATGTTGACCCTGTAGCCGATTGGTACAGCACACTGGTACTCTACGCCTACAACAAGGAGAATGCCGGCAACTACTATAGAACCGAGTTCCCGGTTGAAATTTCCGATGATATGAATACCATCACCATCAAGCCCGTAGAGCAAGACGGTCTGTTCTATTCACCTGGATTTGCCATTGAATACATGCCGAACTTTCCGTCCTGGAGTTTCCCCACGACAGAAACAGGTATCGTGCTGACACGTGCAACAGACGAAGACGCCCAAGCCGTAAGCCGCAGCGTTTCCGAGATCAAGACACCGAAGGTATCAGCTCGCAGTGGCAACCACTTCCGCAGAACACGTGCTCCTTATGATTACGTTGCCAAGAAGAGTGTCAAATGTGAGACATTCTCCCTAGACAACCTGAAAAAGGACTTAAAAAAATAATTCAATTTTTAAACCCATAAAAACTTCTATGGAAGGATGATCTTCCATAGAAGTTTTTAATATTTCCAACTATGAATAAATCATTTATCTGCTCATTATTCCTCTTCTTGTTGCTGGCCGTTTCAGCTTCTGCACAATCTGTATGGCCCGACGTCAAGGTAGAAAACGAAAAAGGGGAACAAGTCAATACACAAAAGATTCTTGGTGGCAAGCCTGCCATCGTTTCCTTCTGGGGTGTCACCTGCAAACCTTGCCTGACCGAACTGAACACCCTGAACGAACTTCTGGACGAATGGAGAGAAGAAGTAGACTTCAACGTCATTGCCGTCTCCATCGACGACAGCCGCTTCACAGCACGTGCCCGCTCCATGGCTCAGGGCTACGACTGGAATTTCATCTGCCTGTTCGACAAGAATCAGGATCTGAAGCGTGCCATGAACGTAACCCTCACACCACATACCTTCGTTATCGACGGTAACGGAAAAATCGTTTATTCGCACACTGGCTATACACCGGGTAGTGAATACGAATTGTTAGAGCAACTTAAAGCAATCGCCAAACAATGAAAAAACATCTGCTATTTCTACTGCTGTCAGCCTGTGCTGCCACGCCCGAACTGTCTGCCCAAAGCAAAGGACACCTGAGCGGAAGCCTCGAATCAAACAGCATCTACTACGTAAAAGACAACAAACTCGGATCGGAAAACAGCGTTTATCCGGAAGACCACTTCGGAAGCAACAATTACCTGAAGCTGGACTATACTCAAGGCAAATTCAGTGCTGGGGTTCAGTTGGAAGGCTATCTGCCTGCCTTACAGGGATACGACATTGGTGTCTATGGTGACAAGAAAGCTATTCTAGGTATCAAATATGTAAACTGGCAAGACGATAACTTTTCCTTCCGGGCCGGAGACATTTTCGAACAGTTTGGTTCGGGAATGGTATTCCGTAGCTTCGAAGACCGCACACTGGGTATCAACAACTCCATCGAGGGTGTGTATGGTTCGTACAACTATAAGAACTATATCACCGTAAAGGGACTCTACGGACGTCCGCGCCTGTATACCGACTACGCCGACTCCTGGGTACGAGGCGGTGACTTGAGCTTGTCCATCGACAACCTGGCCGGCTGGACAGAAACATTCTTCAGCATCGAAGGTAGCTTGGTAAACCGCAACGAAGAAGTGCCCGATGAAATGGCCGGCGTCGCACGCCCCAACGTAAACATGTATTCAGCACGTGCCAACTTCGACTGGAAAGGCCTCAACGCCCGCGTAGAATACGTAGGCAAAAGCAACGATATTTCGCCCGCATTGATAGGTACCACCGACCAGGGACACGGACTGCTTGCCGAACTGGGTTACAGCCATAAGGGATTTTCCGTACTGGCCACCTATCGCGAACTAAAATACATGAGCACTAAACTGTCGTACACCGGTAACGGTACAGGAAACATTCTGAACTATCTGCCCGCACTGACCCGTCAATATACTTACATGCTGGCCAACCTGAATCCCTACCAGAGTAACGGCGAAGGCGAACGGGGCGGACAGGTGGACATCTACTACTCCCTGCGCAACAAGAAAAACCGCAGCCAGTACTGGAACTTCCACGCCAACGCTTCCATGTTCTACTCGGACAAAGCTGTTACCAAAAAATCGAGACTGCTGTGGCGCGACATCAACGGCGACGTTGAACGTCAGTGGAACAAACAGTTCAAGACCACCCTGCTTGTCTCGGTACAGGAATGGAGCCCCACACACGGAATGGATGACGTGACTTACGCATCGAACATCGTTGTACTGGACGGTCTCTACAAGTTCGACCGCAAAAAGTCGCTCCGTGCCGAAGTGCAATACCTCTACTCACAGGATTACGAGAAAGATTGGGTGGCCGGACTGGTTGAGTTCAGCCTTGCGCCCCGCTGGAGTTTTTCGGTGAGCGACATGTACAACCTGGGCACTACCAAAGTGCACTACTACAGCGGCTCCGTCAGCTACACGCAAAAGAACACACGCCTGCAACTGAGCTACGGACGCAACCGCGCCGGATATGTATGCTCGGGAGGTGTATGCCGATATACCCCTGCCTATACAGGAGCCAACTTGACATTAACCACTTCATTTTAATTAAAAGCAAAAGAACATTATGAAAAAATACTGGAATTTACTGACCTGTCTGTTCATTCTGGCATTCACCGCCGCATGTACAGGCAACTCGGGATCGGACGATCCAACAGACGAAGGCAATGGCGAGGGCACACTGACGCTCAAGGCATCCGCCGCCTACATCGAGAACAACGGAACAGACGCCGCCGTCTTCACCGTATTGAAAGGTGACAAAGATGTTACAGACCAGGCTGCCATCTACCAGAAGAAAGGAAGCTCCTTCGAACAGTTCAGCGGCACAACATTTACTTCGACCACTACTGGTGAATACTCTTTCTTTGCCAGCTACAACGGCGAAATGTCGACCACAATCACTGTGACCGTAATCGGAGGGATGCTTGAACTGCCTGCCGATCCGCAACCTGCCAAGTTCGACGGATTCAAACACCGCATCCTTGCCCTGCAAGGCACAAGCCTTGGCTGTACTTACTGTCCGATGATGATTGCCGGACTGACTGAATACGAGAAAACCGAGGAATACAAAAGTACTGTAGTGGCTGCCGCACACGGCGTTATGTCGGGCGACGATATGATTTCCACTTATAGCAACTCTGTACTGAAAGAAACAGGTATCTCCAACTCCGGCATCCCGGCACTGCTCTTCAACCTGCAATCAAGTAGCGAAATCATGGGTATCTTTGGCTCTGATTCTCCAGCCAGCGTATGCGGACGTATTCAGTCTGAAGCTCAGGAACAACTAAAAGCAACTGCCAACACTGGCATCAGTGCTGCCGTATCGGGCACAGAAGCATCGGGCAGCCTCAGCGTTACAGCTTCTGTCAAGGTAGGCCAAACCGGAAAATACCGTGTATCTGCCTGGGTGGTAGAAGACGACATCTATGCCAAAGGACAGATGAACGGTTACCCGTCGTTGGAAGAAACCTACGACTTCACCCATCACAGCAACGTACTGCGCTGCATCTCATCGACCAGCCCCATCACAGGTGGCAACCTGGGCGGTAAAGAAGAGTGCCAGGCAGGCGAAACACAGATGTTCGTACACGAGTTCGACCTGAACAGTATGGACATCGAAAATCTGTCCAACGTACGTGTACTCATCATCGTATCGCGCAACGCAAGCGGTTCGCGTTACACTGTGGACAACGTTATCAGTTGCGGTGTAAACAAGTCTGTAGCATTCGAATATGAATAAACCAACAAACTGACGAAACATGAAACTGAAATATCTGTTCCTGCTGCTCACAATGACCTTGTGCTTCAGCTGCTCCGACGACGATGTAACGCCGGCGCTAACAATAGATGAAACCGAACTGACTGCCGAAATCGAAGGCAGTCAGTTCGAAATAACCGTAACAAGTACCAGCGCATGGACCGTATCGGCCGCACCAGCATGGGTAGAATGGCAGGTAAACGAATCGCAAACCCTGCTGACGCTGACCGTGGACGAAAACCTGAATCAGGACAAACGTACGGGTACAATCACCCTGACCAACGAAGAGGGTATCAATCAGTCCATCCTTATTGAGCAAGAAGCCTACACCTATAGTGCCAACCACCACTACAAACTGCCTGTCGTCTTCCACGTACTCTACTGGAATGCCAACAACCCCCAGCACTACATAGAAGCCGGACACCTGCAGAAGCTGATTGACCGCGTGAACCAATACTACCGCGAGTGCGGAGTAGACATGAACCTGGAGTTTGTCATGGCTACCGAAGATCCCGAAGGTAACCGCCTGGAAGAACCGGGTGTGAGCCGCGAAAAGTGGCAGTACACCACCATGGACTGCACCTCGTTCATGGGTAGTGGCGACGCCAAATACAAGTCGCTGTTATGGGACACAAGCAAATATGTCAACATCATGCTCTACAATTTCTCCGACAGTCAGATTTTAGGTATCTCGCAATTCCCCTGGTTGCCCGAGCCATATGAATTAGAAGGCATCAGCATTGCCAAAAAAGGAGCCAATTTAGCAGATAACCCTTATCCGCAATGCGTGTGCATCAACAACAAGTACATCTACGACTTGACCAATGATGACGAAGCATACTCTGTTTCGGACATAGGCGTAACGCTGGCACACGAGCTGGGACACTTCCTGGGTCTGTATCATGCCTTCAACCAGTTGAATAACGGCAATACGAACACCAGCCAGGATACGGATTATTGTACGGACACACCGCCTTACAACAAGTACCAGTACGACATACGTCTCACAAACTATCTGACCTTCAACCCTGCCATCACATCCAAGTCGTCCGAAGCCTATCAGACGTACGTGATGCGTACCAACAGTCAGACCGGCCAGGAGTTCCGCTCTACCAACATCATGGACTATGCCATCTCCGATGCCAACAGCTTCAGCGAGCAGCAGAAGGAACGTGTAAGATACATCCTGCAACACGCCTTGTTCATGCCGGGTCCGAAGGATTATACCGGTACAGACTTCACGGCTACGAAGGGTGCTTCCGACTTCCAGTTCACACCGAACTACATCGAATAAGAAGCATACACGAAACCAGTCTGACAATCATATTATAAAAGCAACGGCCACCAACTGCCCCGCCCGGATTTTACATCCTGCGGCAACAGTTGGTGGTCGTTTTCTTATGCCGTTCTCTCTGCTGCCCCGATCAGTCTTTCTCGGGATAGCGCATGTTGGCTTCGGTCATGTGCTCCAGTACCTCATGCAGATATTTAGCCGACTCCCAACGGGCCATGGGCAGGTCGTGCAGCAGATAGTTGCCACAATCCTGCGGAGCAGCACCGGGCACTTCGCCTTCGTATTCGGCTACAAAGCGGAAGGTTTCCTGCATCAGCGGTACGATGTCCTCGGGTTGCAGGTCGCCACGCATCAACAGATAGTTTCCTGTCAGGCATCCCATAGGTCCCCAATAGATGATGCGGTCCTGCCACTGCGGATTGTTGCGCAGGTAGGTGGCTGCCAGATGCTCGATGGTGTGCAGGGCACCCTGACCGAGAGCCGGCTCGCGGTTGGGTTCCTTCATACGGATATCGAAAGTGGTGATCACTTCACCGTTCACCTCGTCCTTGCGCGATACGTAGATGCCACGCAACAGGCGGATGTGGTCGATAGTAAAACTGGGTATCTTCTTCATTGCTGCTTATATTTTAAAACCTTAATGATAGATATTATTTGGGGGCAAAGATAGCGAAAGGTGAGCGCAGAGGCAAAAAGAAAACAAAGTTTTCAGTTTTTGACTATGCCGAACCTATCTTATTCAGGTTTATGAGTCCACTTTAAAAAGTACACTTTTTGCCTTAGAGCATAACGTAGTTGTCATTCTGTCATCCTGAACACAGTGAAGGATCTCCTTCGAAACGGGTGTGTCAAAGTGATAGTAACTATAAAGAGACTCATGGGAAACAGACTTTTTAAAGTGGACTCAATGAAATAAGATAAATTCGATTCAACATAAAAAAATCAAATGAGCTTGTTCTTTATGCCGAACCTTTTGCTACCTTTGTCCAAAAGGTCTAAGGAATATCACAATGGAATATAATGTAAAGGACAAACTGGAATGGACGGTCATCTTCATCCTGGAGTTCGGACGCAAGTACGGACTGACGATGAAACAGGCCTTCAACTACCTGAGTCGCTATAAAGGAATAGATTTCATCGACCGCAATTACGGATATGTGCATACACAGTCGTTTGCCTCAATGGTGGACGACATCGCGGAATATTGTCATCGTCATGGAGGGGCATTGGTATGAAACTTTATCATGGAACAAACAAGGATTTCGATAGAATAGATTTGCTGAAATCGAAACCGAATAAAGATTTCGGACGTGGATTTTACCTATCTGCGGACTATGAGCAGGCTTTGAACATGGCACAAGTGAAAGTTGAACAGTTGGAGATTGGCAGCCCAATTGTACAAAGCTACCTTGTTGAGGACGATGTCTTGAATGATCTGAATGTACTCCGCTTTGACGGTTATTCTGAAGAATGGGCAAAATTTATCCTGCTAAATCGGAACAATCCGACTGAAAAGCCTGTACATGAATATGACGTGGTAATCGGCCCCATAGCCAACGACCGGGTAGGCGTGCAGTTGTGGCGATACGAGAACCGTTCGATAAACCTTCCTACGCTTGTGCGCAACCTGCAGTACATGAAAGGAGTAACTTTCCAATATTTCTTCGGTACGGAACGTGCCATTAAACTGTTGAAGAGAATATGAGCGAGAAAACGGAAATGATGGTGGATATGGTAAAGAACCTTGCCATCCTGCTAACTGAGCAGGACAGCAGAATAACAATGGAAGAGGCACTTGCCACAGTATTCAATTCGGAAACTTATCGGAAAATAATGGATGAACGGACACATTTCTATCATCAAAGCTACTACTATGTGTTCGCTTTCCTGAAAGAGGAACTGACGAAAGGCAAGTTTCAATAATAGCCAAAATCCTTGGACGGGCAAAGACTTTGGCTATTTTCATATTATTTCATTCTTTGATAATGACATAATTCTGGTTTTGGCTATTGGGGGTTATCTGGAAATGAACGGTGAACCGGGCGTGAAGCCTCATCTTTCACCCTATCTACCTGTTTTTCAGTCGGAAAAAGAGAAAGGTGAAAGCGTGAAGGCAAAAACGGGAAAACATCTCCCAAACAGTAGACTTCTACCCTGCTAACGTAGGTTTCAGCGTCTGTAAAGTGGCACTTTACGTCCGTCAAGTAACACTTTACGCACGCAAACATCCTCTTTAGCCGAAAGGGGTAACGAATAACTCCACGAGTTTTCGCAAACAACCCCACGGGTTTTCACCAACAACCCCACAGGTTTTCACGAACAACTCCACAGGTTTCCACCAACAACCCCTGAGGTTCTCACTGACAACCCCACAGGTTTTCATTAACAACCCCGCTGAACAACACTTGTATGGCTCGCGAGCCGTGCAAGTGTCTCTCGCGAGCCACACTTGTGTCGTATAAATGAAATGCAAGTGTCCTGTATCTCAGCCTGCCCAGTCCTCACGATCCAGGTTACGATAGCCGATGGCCTCGGCCAAATGAGCGGGTTGGATATGCTCGATGCCTTCGAGGTCGGCAATGGTACGCGATACCTTTAGGATGCGGTCGTAAGCGCGGGCCGAAAGATTAAGGCGATTCATGGCGTTCTTCAGCAAAGCCAGACCACGGTCGTCGGGGCGGGCATAGAGCGAAAGCAGGCGGCTGGTCATCTGGGCGTTGCAGTAGACACCGGGGATGGAGGCGTAGCGCTGTTCCTGAATCTGACGGGCACGTATCACCCGTTCGCGAATGACGGCGCTGGCTTCGCCGGGGCGGGCGTCGGACATCTTTTCGAAGGGTACGGGGATGACTTCAATCTGCAGGTCGATGCGGTCGAGCAGCGGACCCGAGATACGGTTCAGGTATTTCTGCACCTGGCCGGGCGTACATACGCAGGCTTTGGTGGGATGGTTGTAGTAGCCGCACGGGCAAGGGTTCATGCTGGCTACGAGCATGAAGCTGGCGGGATAGTCGATGTTGCACTTCACGCGCGAGATACTGATTTTGCGGTCTTCGAGCGGCTGGCGCAACACTTCGAGCACGTTGCGATTGAACTCGGGCAACTCGTCGAGGAAGAGGACACCGTTATGCGCCAGACTGATTTCGCCTGGCTGGGGGAAAGTACCGCCACCCGTCATAGCCACGGTCGAAATGGTATGGTGCGGGTCGCGGAAGGGGCGTTTGGTTATCAGTCCACCGTCCTTGCCCAACTTTCCCGCTACGGAATGTATCTTGGTAGTTTCCAGACTCTCGCCCAGCGACAACGGAGGCAAGATGGACGGCAGTCGCTTGGCCAGCATGGACTTTCCACTGCCGGGAGCACCGATCAGAAGAATGTTGTGCCCGCCAGCCGCTGCCACTTCGAGGGCACGCTTCACGTTCTCCTGCCCTTTGACGTCGGCAAAGTCGAGGTCGGTCATGGTCTGCTGGGCATAAAACTCCTCGCGGGTGTTTACAATGGTGGCTTCAAGCTCGCGCTCCCCGTTGAAGAATTCCACCACTTCCTTGATGTTTTCCACGCCGTACACGTTGAGCTTGTTCACCACAGCTGCTTCGCGTGCGTTCTGGCGAGGCAGAATCAGACCTTTGAAGCCCAGTTCGCGCGCCTTGATGGCGATGGGCAGTGCGCCCTTGATGGGTTGCAGACTTCCGTCAAGGCTGAGTTCGCCCATCAGCAGATATTCTTCCAGCTTGTCGGGGTGTACGACTTCGGTAGCTCCCAGCATGCCGATGGCCAGCGGGAGGTCGTAGGCTGACCCTTCTTTGCGTATGTCGGCAGGAGCCATGTTGATGGTGATGGTGGACGTGGGCATGCGGTAACCGTTGACCTGCAAGGCCGAACGGATGCGTTGCTGACTCTCCTTGACGGCAGAGTCGGGCAGTCCGACGAGGTAGAGCATGCAGCCTCGCGAACTGTTTACTTCGATGGTGATGAGGGTGGCGTCGATGCCTTGCACGGCTGCGCCGAAAACTTTAATCAACATGGCGTTTTTATTCGTATTAGTGAGGTTAATGGGGTATGTGGTGTTTTTGCGGCAGACAGGTGGGATGTTGTGTCATCTCCTTTTCCTTGCCTGTGCTTTCTTTTCTTTGGCTTCCTGGTCGATGTCTTCCACTTTCTTCAGGATGGCATCTTCGTCGAGGTCTTTTCCTTCGATTCGTGCCGAGGGGCTGACAAGGATGTTGGCGGGCAGGCTGTGCAGCGATACCTGGCCGATGAATGTAGAGTGCCATCCGTCGAGGTCGCATACTTGTTTCCACTTCAGCGTATCCTGCTTGATGGCGTCCAGCCACGCCTTCCGGTCGGTATCGAGCGAGATGCCCAGTAGGGCGAAGTTCTTGTTTTTCTGTTCTTTCTTATAGATACGCTTGTATATCTCGTTCTGCTTCATGCTGAGCGAATCCCATGATGCCCAGAAGTGTATCAGAATGTACTGATCCTTGAAGTCAGTACGAGTGGTTTCTTTTCCTTCGGTGTCGGGCAGCTTGAAGTAAGGAATTGTTTTACCGACATCGGTTTTCTCTTCCTCCAGGATTTGCTTGGCCAGCTGGTCCACCGTAGGACGGTCTTTCAGCTCACCGGTCAGGCTGTTTATCAGACGTTCGATACGTCGCAGATCGGGCTGCGCTGTCTTTACGAAATACTTTTCCAGCAGGTAGACACTAACCAGCGATGACGGATGCGTCGTAATGAAGGCTTCCGCCTTTTCCTGCAACGCCCTTTCAGACGGTTTGCCCAGTCCTTTCAGATCTTTCTGGTAGGCGGTCAGTTCATCGTTGGCGGTGTTGCCGGTCACTTCCAGCAAAGTTGGGTCGGAGACGTTTCCTTTTATTAGTATGGAATTGCCTTTGCCAATGAATATCGGGTATCTGGTTCCGTCGTCAAAGAGCAGATAAGCTGTTACCAGTGTGTCGACCGACAGTTCGGCCGAAAACTTGCCCTCCTTTACGGGCAGCGTGTCCATCCCGTCGTAAATGGGATCGGCACCAAAGAGGTAAAGGGTGTCATTGCCCAGTCCCTTGATTTCGCCACTGATGCTGGTCGTTACGGTTGGTTTTCCGCCGCAAGCCGCGAGGATGAAAAGCAGTGTGTATACGAGGTTGATTTTCTTCATTATGATGTTTCTTCTGATACTTGCTGCGAATGTACTTCTTTTGCCGGATATAAAAAAAAGTTGCCCGACATAATTTCGTATGCCGGGCAACTTCTTTATAGTTATTTAGTTTGGAGTTATTGAGTTGTTGCTTTAACAAGCGAACTTATAAACTCACCAGCTAAACCTTTCTTATTTGATAATGTTCATGAAGTCAGCGTTTGTGAAGTACTTAGCAAATTCCAGGTCAGAAGCGGCTTTCTTAGCCAATGCCGGGTTCTTTGCTACAGCGTTCTTCAAGCTGCTTGTTACCATAGAAGTATTGTTGGTTCTTGCACCCAGTACTGCCATCAGGTAGTCAGTGTAAGCATCCGGAGTAGCTACGCCAGCCAGTGTGTTCTTAGCCTTGTTGTAGTCCTTAGCCAGGATCTGTGCCAGAGCGGCGCTGTTAGTTTTGATATCGCCGAATGCGTTAACAGCCTTGTCATACTGACCTTGAGCGATGTAAAGGTTACCCAGAGCTTCGTTCAGTTCTTCAGCACCGGCAGCCTTGCCCAGATAAGATTCAGCAGCAGCCTTGTCACCCTTGTTCAGAGCGATCAGACCAAGGTTCATGTTCACTTCAGGAGCGTCCTTGATAGAAGCGGCTTTCTTGAAGTAGTTTTCAGCCTTGTCAAGGTTGCCTGCCTGGTAAGCCAGCTTACCGAGGTTGTTGTATGCGCGGTAGTCATTCGGGAAGTTCTGAGTAGCTTTTGTATAGATAGCTTCTTTCTTTGCAGCATCGTTAGTCAGTGTAGCAGCGTACAGCAGTTCTTCGAGGTTCAGCTGTTTAGCATCGCTTTCAGCCAGCTTAGAGATTTCTTCGTCAGACTTACCGATAACTTCGTAGTTCAAAGTCAGACGAGAACGACGCAGTTGCGGAAGAACTTCGTCAGCCAAAGTCTTGTAAACAGAAGAGATGTTCTTGATTTCCTGCTCTCTTTGTTCAGGATCCTGATACATAGACAGAACGCGGAGAATCAGTTCCTTATCCTGGATGTTGGATTTAGAAACCAGTTCCTGGAAACCTTCCCAGTCCTGTGCAGTATACTTAGTATCTACAGTAGCTTCAATTTTGTCTTTCTTCAGGTTCTTGTTGATAACCTTAGCAGTGTTGTCCTGACGGTTTTCGGCCAGACCCTTATTCAGATCGTAACCACCATCGGGAGAAGCATAAGCAGAGATTTCGATGTTGCTGATCTTCTTGTTAGCAGCTTCGCTGACATTCTTAACTTCTTCGTTGAATTCCTTGGCAGTCTTCAGCTCGCTGGCACGTACGTTAGCTTGTTGGATCAAGAACATGATCTGTGCATCGTGCTTTTCTTTGATAACACGTTGGAATGCGTCAGCACCCAAAGCCGGAGTGGCGCTACCCAAAGTCTGCTCAACTATTTCAGAAGTAGAGATTACACCGTCGGCAATCTTAACGGCAGGGATTTCAACTGTCTTTTTACCGATAGTAGCTTTGAATTCCAGATAAAGTTCTGATTTAGCCATTTCGGGAACATAGTCGAAAGAAGTCTTCATTGTATAGCTACCACCCATCTTGTAGAAAATAGTCTGTTCGTTACCTTCAACTTTTTCACCTTGGAATACGGCAGACTGGCCTTTAGCCTCGCCACCTTCCCATTTCAAAACCGGAGTTACTTCTACAACGGCTTTCTTGTTGAAATACTTCTCGGGGAACTTACCGTTAATGGTAGCAGGTACTTTGCCTCCTACAGCTTCCAAAACTTGAGGTGTTACGGTAAAGTAATCTGATGACAACTCTCCCATTTTGCTTCCACACGATGTGAGGACAGCAACTAATGCCACTAACAGCGGCAAATACAGTTTCTTAGTCATTTTAGGTATAAATTAATTGTTTGTAATTGAAATTTGTCTATTCTTTTGTTATTGTACTCTGCTCCCACGGGCATATACAAGGCAAAGATATTAATTCTTAAGACATTTTGTTAATGGATTGGATAGATTTATTATAATTTAATGAAATTCTTATTCTCACGATACTTGATATTGCGTGGATGATGCTCTATGATTTCACTTCTTAGCATATTGCGGTCGATGTGAGTGTAGATTTCTGTTGTTGCGATTGACTCGTGCCCCAACATGCACTGGATGGCGCGAAGGTTTGCTCCGCCTTCCAGCAGATGAGTCGCAAACGAATGCCGGAAGGTGTGCGGACTGATGTTTTTGGTGATACCGGCTTTCTCGGCCAGCTCTTTGATCAGATGAAAAATCATGATACGTGATATGTTTTTTCCCCATCGCGCCAGAAAGACGTAATCTTCAAAATCCTTTTTGATTTTCCAGCGGGTGTTGCGGTCGATAAACCAATTTTCAATTTCTTTGATGGCGCGTGACGAAATGGGTACCAGCCGTTGCTTGTCGCCTTTCCCTTCTACTTTGATGAAGCCTTCCTTGAAATAGAGATCCGACAACTTCAGGTTACACAGTTCCGATACACGAAGTCCGCAACTGTAGAGTGTTTCCAGTATGGCACGATTGCGTTGTCCTTCGTCCTTACTGAGGTCGATGGCGCCGATAATGGCATCGATTTCTTCGACCGACAGCACTTCGGGCAGTTTGAATCCTATTTTCGGTCCCTCCAGCAGTTCGCTGGGATCATCTTTGCGGAAGTCGGACAACGCCAGAAAGTGAAAAAACGAACGGATACCCGAAATGATGCGCGCCTGCGAGCGGGGATGGATGCCAATGTCGTGCAGTCCGGCTGCAAATCTCTGCAGGTCGTCCAGCGTAATATCATCTATTCCAATCTGTTCACTTTCAGTGAAATGCAGTAACTTTTCCAAATCTCTCAGGTAAGCATCATAGGTGTTGGCCGAAAGCGATTTCTCCAGTCTCAAGTATTGCTTATATTTGCTGATTATCAGCGTTTGCCTGTCCTTATTCGCTGATTTTACTTCCGATTTCATTTCTTTTTCCTACCTTTGCACTCAGAATGAACAATCATTGTGGAGACAAAGGTATAAAAAATTGTGTTATGAGGATACAAATAATTAATGGCCCGAATATAAATCTTTTGGGCAAGCGCGAACCGACTATCTACGGTAGCGTTACTTTTGAAGATTACCTTGCCGGACTTCGTTCCCGATATGCGGATGTGCAGATTGACTATTTCCAGTCGAACATTGAGGGAGAGTTGATTGATAAGATTCAGGAAACTGGATTCGATGTAGATGGCATTATTCTAAACGCAGGTGCCTATACTCATACGTCGATTGCTCTGCAGGACGCTATTCGTGCGGTTACTTCTCCAGTCATCGAGGTACATATATCCAACGTACATGCCCGTGAGACTTTCCGTCATACGTCCATGATCTCTTGTGCATGTAAAGGAGTCATTCTGGGCTTTGGCCTCGATTCCTACCGTCTGGCATTAGAAGCCTTGCTAAACCATTGATTCATCCCCTCCGACTCCTCTTGAAAAAAGAAGAGCCGAGAATCCATGAGCACTCTCGAAGAGGTGGAAGAAACTGAAATAAAAGACAAATTACGAATTTAAATCATTACTAATAAATAGGTATATAGATTATGTTATTGAAGCAGACTAAAATCGTAGCAACCATTTCGGACCAGCGTTGTGAAGTAGATTTTATAAAACAGTTGTTCGAAGCCGGCATGAACGTGGTGCGTATGAATACAGCTCACCTGGGTCGTGAAGGAGCTGAAAAGCTGATAAACAATGTACGGACAGTGTCTAACCGAATCGCCATTTTGATGGACACAAAAGGCCCCGAAGTGCGTACTACTGTATTGGCCGAACCAATTTCATTCAAGGTAGGTGACCGTGTGAAGGTAGTAGGCCGCCCCGAACAGGAAACTACACGCGAGTGCATTTCCGTTTCTTATCCCGATTTCGTCCGTGATCTGAACGTAGGCGGACAAATACTGATTGACGACGGTGATCTGGAACTGGCTGTTATCGAAAAATGTGACGACTATCTGCTGTGTGAAGTGCAAAACGAGGCAAGTTTAGGAAGCCGTAAGAGCGTCAATGTACCGGGTGTACGCATCAACCTGCCTTCGTTGACAGAAAAGGACCGCAATAACATTCTCTATGCCATCGAGAAAGATATAGATTTCATTGCTCACTCTTTCGTCCGCAACAAACAGGATGTACTTGACATCAAAGAAATTCTGGATGCTCACGGCAGCGACATTCGGATCATTGCCAAAATAGAGAACCAGGAAGGTGTCGACAACATTGATGAGATTCTGGAAGTAGCCGATGGTGTGATGATTGCCCGTGGCGACTTGGGCATCGAAGTACCGCAGGAACGTATACCGGGTATCCAGCGCATATTGATACGCAAGTGTATCCTGGCCAAGAAACCGGTAATTGTAGCAACTCAGATGCTTCACACCATGATCAATAATCCACGTCCTACACGTGCCGAGGTTACAGACATCGCCAATGCCATCTACTACCGCACCGATGCCTTGATGCTGAGTGGCGAGACAGCATACGGCAAATATCCGGTAGAAGCTGTAAAGACCATGACGAAAGTTGCTGCACAGGCCGAAAAAGACAAACTGCCCGATAACGACATCCGTATACCGCTCGACGAAAACAGCAACGACGTGACAGCTTTCCTTGCCAAGCAGGCGGTAAAAGCCACTACAAAGCTGAAAATCCGCGCCATCATTACCGACAGCTACAGCGGACGTACAGCACGCAATCTGGCTGCTTTCCGTGGTAAGTATCCGGTACTGGCCATCTGCTATAAGGAGAAGACCATGCGCCATCTGGCTCTGTCCTACGGTGTAGAAGCGATCTATATGCCCGAACTGGCCAACGGTCAGGAATATTATTTTGCCGCTTTGCGTCGCCTGTTGCAGGAGGGCCGTCTGCAACCTACCGACATGGTGGGATATCTGAGCAGCGGAAAGGCCGGTACGCAGACTTCCTTCTTGGAAATCAACGTAGTAGAAGACGCCTTGAAGCACGCCAACGAAAGCGTATTGCCTAATTGCAACCGTTATTTATAAACTTCTAAAGCTTCGGTTTTAATATTCATTTGGCAGTTAAGGAGTTAAGCCGATACCTTGTAAACCATTTACTTTCTATTGGCTTTTAACTCCTAAGTGTGTCAAATTAGGAAACCGCTTTCCTTTAGGCACGGATTACACGGAATTTCGCGGATGGATTATTCTTCTTTCTCCGCGTTTTCCGTGTAATCCGTGCCTAAAAATAACAAGATGTCAGTTACTTTTAGTTTTGACACAGCCTCATTATTAACTATTAATTTTTTATTTCTATGTCCATGTCTTTAGACGAATACATCTTACAGCACATTGATGATGAAGGCGATTATCTTCGCGCTCTCTATCGGGATACACATCTGAAACTGCTTTATCCGCGCATGGCATCGGGCCATCTGCAGGGCAGAATGCTGAAGATGTTTGTACGGATGATACGTCCCCGACAAGTACTGGAGATAGGAACATATAGCGGTTACTCCGCTCTTTGTATGGCCGAAGGCCTGCCCGAAGGAGGAATGCTTCATACCTTCGAAATCAACGACGAACAGGAGGACTTTACACGTCCCTGGCTGGAAGGATCGCCGTATGCTGACAAAATAAAATTCTATATAGGCGATGCGTTGAAGCTGGTACCTGAATTAGATATAACATTCGATCTGGCTTTTATCGATGGGGACAAGCGCAAATACATCGACTATTATGAAATGGTGCTTCCGCGCCTTTCCGACGGTGGTTACATCATAGCCGACAATACGTTGTGGGACGGACATGTACTCGAAGAGCATCCGCATGCTTCCGACTTGCAGACCATCCGCATCAAGGAGTTCAATGATTTGGTAGCAGCCGACAGCCGTGTAGAAAAGGTAATTCTCCCGTTGCGTGACGGGTTGACTATCATTCGGAAGAAGTAGCCGACAACAACCGACGGCTAAGATACTTCACCGGATACCATACCGACAGGAAACCAACCGCAATGACGGTAACGAAAACAAGCAATACATCCGTCAGATGTACACTAACTGGATAAGCATCGACTACAAAGCTACCGTTTCCTCCACCCAATGAAATGAGTCCGAACTTTTGTTGCAGAAAGCAAAGCAGCAATCCTAAAACAATTCCTATACTTGCACCGAAGACAGATATCATTCGTCCTTCGAACAGGAATATGCGTGTTATCAACTGGTCACCGGCACCCAGATTGCGCAGTGTTTCCACATCGTCACGCTTGTCCAGTATCAGCATCGACAGAGAACCGATGACATTGAAGCAGGCAATAGCCAGAATAAAAGTCAGGAACAGGTAGGATATGAATTTCTCGATTTCCATGATGCGGAAAACATCGGCCTGCTGCTCGTAACGGTTCTGTACAACAAACCGTTCGCCGAGTATCTCTTCCATTTTCTTTTCGACGGCATCGATATTGCTGCCGGGCTTCAGCTTGATTTCGATGGCCGACACTTCGGTATCATAGTCAAACAGACGGCGGGCAAAGCCAAGCGATGTAAGTATGTAGCGTGCATCGTATTTCTGCTGGTTGACTATAAACACAGCTCCCGGCGAGAACAGATAGTCGCTGTTGAACGAGGCGGCAGGATTGGCCATGTTGACTCGTGCATTCCGTTTGGGAGCATATACTTGCAACGGGTCTACAAACTGGATGCCGGTATCCAGTTCGGACATCAGTTCCACACCCAAAATGCCGTAATCAACCACCGAATCGTTCAGTACGAACTTTCCGGTACCATACAACAGACTGTCAATAGCAGTCAGTTGTTCGAAGTTGTCTTCCACTCCCTTGATGACGGCCATTGTCTGCCGGTCCTTGTATTGCACCATGGCATTCTCTTCCAGTGTTTCGGTCCATACTTCTATTTCGGGCATAGCATGTATCTGTGCCACACGCGATTCATGCGGATCGAACACTTTGCCTTCGCGGACGGTAATTTTCAGTTCCGGATCGAAAGCGGTGAAGAATCCCGCTACCATGTCCTGAAACCCATTGAAGACAGACAGGGTGCATACCAATGCCAAAGTGGCCAATGCCACTCCACATACCGACACAGCAGAAATGATGTTGATGGCATTGTGCTTCTTCTTCGAGAAAAGATAGCGGCGGGCTATGTAGAAGGGCAGGTTCACTGTTTCAGGAGTTCGTCTATTCTTTCCAGATAGTCCAATGAATCGTCAATGAAGAACTTCAGTTCCGGAATGATACGTAGCTGGTGGCGCACACGTGTACCCAGTTCATAGCGGATGGACTTCATATTTGCATTGATGTTCTTGACTATTTCGTCGGCCTTTTCCGAAGGAAATACGCTGAGGTAGGCACGTGCCACGCTCATATCCGGGCTGATACGTACGGTGCTGACCGAAACCAGCGTACCGTGCATAGACTTGGTCTGCAACAGGAAGATATCACTCAGTTCCTTTTGCAGCAGTCGGGCTATTTTATTCTGACGGGTAGTTTCCATATATGTATTCTTTACGATTGATTCTTTTTTGTAAATTAGAAAGCAAAGTTACGGAATTTTCATGGAATAACCTTAAGATAAGCTGCGGATTTCCTTAATATTGCTCTGATAGCAGCCGGCCTTCGTCGGGAAAGCAGGTTCATGTTTGTAGTGACAGGCTGTGTGTTTCTTAATATAAGAAGGTGTAGAATCAGAAATTTCTCTTCATACGAATGTTGTTTCAGGACACAAGATTATTCAATTAGTCGATAAAACTCGCCAATTAGTAGATTCGATTTTTGCAGTCTCGTTGAATCATTTACATTTGCATCGGATTAAAACGAAAAGCTTATGAAAAGATATGCTTCATTATGGTTACTGGCTGTTTGCCTAACATGCGGTGCAGTTCAGTTACAGGCACAAGAGCCCGAACCGAGAGCAGAACAAAAAGAACTTCCGCGCGAAGTTCCCTCACCTGAAAAGGCTGCCCAACGGATTACAGATCAAATGCAGAAAGAACTGCAACTGACCGACAAACAATATAAGAAGGTGTATAAACTGAACCTGAAGGAGCAGAAAAAAATCTTTTCGACCCGGCTGGCAGGAATGCGTCCGCCAATGGGAGCTATGCCCGATATGAACGGCGAACGTCCGCCAATGCCGATGGGCGAAGGTGGAATGATGCCTGGTATGGGTGGTGGCCGTCCACCGATGGGTGGTCCGGGAATGCCTCACATGGCTAAAGATTCTGCTGAAGAGTTGCAGAAAGCTGCTGCCAGCAAAGAGAAGAAACTGAAGAAGATTCTGACTGAAGAGCAGTTTGCCAAGTGGCAGAAAATGCGGGATGAACAGAAACCGCCTCGTAGACCGCACAACAATGCAGAGGCTCCCCAGAAAGATAAAATCTGAATCTTGTAATCTATTTGAAACAAAAAGAAGAGACTCTCTCTAAATAGCGTTTTTTCATGTATTATTGACTTCGGCCGCCCTTACCTGTGAAGGTAGGGGCGGTTTTCTGTCTATTATGATTTAAGCTTCCTTTGCACATTTTCTCCGTTCCATCCATACAACTGCAATCACTCCTATCAGCAGCAGGATGAAGGCTCCGTAGGCAATACCTTCGGTCACGTGCAGGCTTTGCGGGTCGAAGCGCATCTCGATGGTGTGCTTGCCGGCGGGTACGTACAGGGTACGCAGAATGTAGTCGGCACGACCCAGTTCGGCTTTCTGGCCGTCGATAGTTACCTGCCAGCCGTCAGGATAGTATATTTCGGAAAATACTGCAATACCGTCGCCGCTGTTTTCGGTTTCGTACGTCAGGCGGTTGGGCGCGTAGCTAGTCAGGCGGATGGCGGACAGGCTGTCCTTATGGGCATCGGTCATGCCTTTCAGTGCGTCCTTGAAGCGTTTGTCCACAACGGCTGTTTCGGTGGGCAAAATGTCGTGCAAGGCATCTATTTCCTGATTGGCATTGTCCACATACTGTACGTTGTTCACAAACCAGGCATTTCCGTAGGCAAAGGGGTTGCGCATGGGCATAGTTTCGCCTTTCTGTCCGGCGGGGAAGATGAAGTAACGGGTGTTCAGCATGTTCAGTACGCGGAATTTGCTTGGGTCGATGCTGTCTACCTCTCCGGCCGAAGTGGCAAACTCGCGGTAGGCGGCCTGCATTTCACCACTGATGTGGTGGTCTATCATTTCCTGATAGCGGCGAAGCTTGGCAGCGTGGTATCCGCCCACGCTCTTGTGCCAGTAGGAGGTGTTGTTCTCGTTGAAGGTGTTCGAGGCGAGGTTCAGCACGCGGTAGTCGGCGTCCTTGTCCTGCAGGATCTGTTCGTCGGCCGGCGTCTTGCTGAAGCTCTCGGTGCGGATGGAGCGGGACACGAACTGTTCGTCGTTCAGGTAGCGCTTGTTGACGCTCCACATGTCCACCAGGCAGAGCACGGCGATGCCGGCCACGGTGAACGACTGCCGCAGCTTGCCCGTGGTGTAGAGCATGAGCAGCAGCAGGCCGATGGCGATGATGAGGAAGCTGCGCAGGGCGTCGGCCTGTACCAGGGCGGCGCGCATCTCGCCCAGATTGGCCAGGATGCCGTTCAGCTCACTGGCCGGAATCATGCCTCCGTCGACGGCCTGTTGCAGCATCTGCGCCTCCTGGGCAGGCACGTAGGAACCGCCCGACGAGGGTATGGCATACCACAGGGCCACGCCGGCCGTCAGCAGCAGGCTGATGCCCAGGGCCTTCAGGTTGGCGCGCAGCACGGTGGGCTCTTCCAGTATCTTCTTCAGTGCGAAGATGGCCAGCAGAGGAATGGTGAATTCAGCTATGACGAGGATGGACGACACGGCGCGGAACTTGTTGTACATCGGCACGTAGTCGATGAAGAAGTCGGTCAGCGGCATGAAGTTCTTACCCCACGACAGCACGATGGAGAACAGTGTGGCTCCGATGAGCGCCCACTTCAGCGGCCCTTTCACGATGAAGCAACCCAGCAGGAAGAGGAACAGCACGAAAGCGCCTACATAGACAGGACCCGACGTCATGGGCTGGTCGCCGAAGTACTGCGTCAGGCTGCCATAGAGGCCGCTGTACATGGGGTTGGCTTTCGACATGGCCGTTTCGCTCATCGACAGGGGCACCGAAGCGCCGCCTTTGAAGTTGGGGACAAGCAGCGTCCACGTCTCGCCGACGCCGTAGCTCCATTGCGTGATGTAGTCGCGGTCCAATCCGCTGCTGGTCTGCTTGGCGGCATCGCCCGTCTGCACCAGCTCGCTCTTGCCGCGCATGGTTTCTTTACTATAAGTATAGGTATGATACAGGTTCGACAGATTGGTGGCGACGCCTATCAGTGCGGCCACTACCAGCACGGCGCTTGCCTTGAAGAACTGGGGCAGGGTCTTTTCGCGCCACGCCTTCTCGAAGTAAGCGCCTACGATGAACAGGATGACGAACAGGAAGTAGTAGGACATCTGTACGTGGTTGGACGACACCTGCAGAGCCACAAAGATGGCAGCCAGGATGCCTCCGGCCAGCAACCGGCCCCGATAGGCCAGCACAATGCCCGCCAGCGTGGGCGGAATATAGGCCAGCGTGACAAACTTCCAGATGTGCCCCGCCGAAATAAGAATGAAGAAATAGGACGAGAAAGCCCACATCACGCCCCCTAAGCCAGCCAGCCAGACGGGGATGCCGAAGGCTCGTAGCAGAATATAGAAGCCCAGCATCAGAATAAACGTCAGGTAGACGTAGTTGGGCAGAAACAGCCGATAGACTTTCTGAATCCATTGCAGCGGCTGTGCCGAGTCGTAGGCAGGCGTTATCTGGTAGGTAGGCATACCGCCGAAGATGGAGTTGGTCCAGCGGGTGCGTTCGCCGGTCTGGTTGTAGTACTCGGTGGCTTCCTGGCTTGCGCCTACTCCGGCCACGGTGTCGTGTTGGAAAAGCACGCGGTCTTCTACGTCGGCCGGAAAGAAGTAGGCAAACGATATCAGGATGAAGGCCACGATGGCAATCACGTCGGGTAGAATTTTCTTCAGTGTCATAATCTTCTTCTTGATTGATAATCCGTGCAAAGATAACGCATCCCCTCGTATTTTCCACATATCGTGCCGACGTATTTCGCTGAAATGTCGTACTTTTGCCGGAGCGATGAGCCACAAGCCGCGGGCGGCAAGCGATGAGCTGTGGGGCTGAGGCTTGGCTTATGCAAAGAATTGCTTACCCATAAAGACTGTATAGAAACAATGAAAATAGGTATTATCAGCGCAATGGACAGCGAGCACCGCCAGCTGGCGGGCCGTCTGTCGGAGAAGAAAGAGAGCGGCGAGGGCCGTTTCCGTTATGTAGAAGGCCTGCTGGGCCAGAACGACGTGGTACTAACGCAGTGCGGCATCGGCAAGGTGAACGCCGCTGTAGGGGCGGCCGAACTGATACGCCGCCATCGTCCCGACTGCATTGTCAGCACCGGTGTGGCGGGAGGCATTGATACCTGCCTGCGGGTGGGCGACGTGGTGGCCAGTAACCGTCTGGTGTATCACGACGTCTATTGCGGCAACGACGGAACCAGCTACGGACAGGTACAGGGCATGCCCTTGTATTACGAAGCCAGCACCCCGCTGCTGCAACACGCCCTGAGCCTGAACGACGGTGCCGGACTGGAAAGCCGCATACACGGCGGACTTATCTGTACGGGCGACCGTTTTGTGGAAGCCGCCGCCGAACTGGCCGACATCAAGAGCCATTTCCCCGAAGGACTGGCCGTCGACATGGAGTCGGCCGCCATTGCACAGACGTGCTTCATCTATGGTGTACCTTTCCTCAGCTTCCGCATCATCAGCGACACACCAGGAGCGCACGACGACAACTTTTCGCAGTATCGTGACTTCTGGGCCACGATGGCCGAGCGTTCGTTCCGCACCACCTGGGCTTTCCTAGAAGGACTTGGTGAGGTGAAACAGCTTTGATTTCCGCCTCCTTCGAGCCGTACAAGTGCGGCTCGCGAGAGACACTTGTGTTGTTCACGAGCCACACTTGCATGGCTCATGAACGACACTTGCGATCCAGAAAATGGTACAAGCAATGATTGACAACCGCCCCCAAAAGGACTTTACGAAAAGGCAACTTTTTCCAGCGCCAAACGCCCCAATTCATTTTGACGACAACTAGCCCTTATACAACAATTCTTCGATACTTCCCTTACCCCATCATCCCTCTACCGACCAATACGTGAAACACAAAATCCACGCACAAACACGTTTCAACAAAAAGATTTAAGATTCACGTTTCACAGCAACTCGCTATTTATTAAGCACTTACTGTGAAACGTCACGGAGAAGAATTATAGAAGATGTAGGTTCACATAGCCTAAAACATGAAATATTAAGTTATACAAGAAGCTATCTAAAAAAGAGAGAAAGAGCAAAATATTACCTCATTATATTTAACTAATAATACATACAATACATATCACAAAAAATCAATTAAAGAATAATGTTTCGTTAGGAAAAATAGTTAAGATGAAACAGCTGCAGAATAGTAGCACTAAATAATGTTAATAAAAGGCTTAATCTTTCATGATTTTATACTAATAAAAAAAGAATCATTACATTTGCCGTGTTCTCATGTGAAAATCCTTTTGTTTTTGTTAAAATACAAAAGGAATGCCCCCACGCCGAAGCAACATATAGAGAAGCGAAAATCTATGTGATGTGGTATTGGGAGGGTCAATGAGGACAGACATATGAAGGCGTTTACTTGACGCTCTGTTCTTGACGAACTGGAATCTCGCAAATTACGGTATTGTAGTCTTGAACTTAGCAACGGTAGATGCCCCGGGTGTGATTATATCACGGCCCATGGTATATCGTATAAGCATGTATTGCATCCTTTTGGCATGCAAGTGTGTTTATATATGATTGTACCGTGTGGCTAACGTATATTCATATCGGCGTGGGCTCTGACGTTGTCTGTTCGACTACAATAGGCAATGCGAGAGCCTCGGTTCGTGGAATGGACAACAGGACGATTCCACGCTTTTTTATGTCCGTATTTAACCTTTTTACGGTACTAAAAATGAATAAGATATGAACACACCTTGTAATGTGAATCCTGTAGAATTTGGATATTCGTCCAATATCAGCCACTACGCCAAAGCCCTTGTAAGAAAGAATAGTGTGAACCTTCTAAAATAGTTTCACAGCAATGGGCATTTTCTTTTCTATTTTGAGCGAAGGCATCACCTGCCTTTTCTATGGCATTGTAATCACAGCTTTCATCATGGCCACGCTCTATTTCATCCTTTCCACTTTGAGCAAAGGTACTGTCCGTTCCATCCCATTTTTCATAACCGGTCCTATTCTGGCATTGCTACTTATGGTCAATATGACCCTCTTGGTTGGAGCCTTCACAGTAAAGAGCGAAACAGAATCCATGCGCTTGTGGCTGACGCAGCGACTTGACGGCATCCACGGAACAGCCGATCTTCAATCCAGTCAGCAAGTAGGCGATATGCTGAACGAACAGTTCCCCTTATCCGGATGTTTCCTCAACCTGTTCGACATGAGCGGGCACCCAATAGAAGAATTACCACAGGTATTTTACGAGGTAATTAATGAAGAAATGAACAGCATGATATGGAGCAGACTATTCTGGTCATTAGGATTCATTATAGCGGCCATGCTTGTAGCCTTGTATTTCGACAAAGGAGAAGGTAACCGCAACAATGGCAAAAGCAAAAGGGGAACTAAAGGAGTCCGAACAAATCCCCGGAAGAATTTTGACGATTTCTGATATTCTTCAAATCGGCTAATACAAAATGTAAAGATAACAATATAAAAATCAACAAATATGGCAAACCATCTAATCATCGGACTTGGCGGCACCGGAGGCAAAGTGCTGCGTGAGTTAAGAAAACGAGTGTATGAAGAGTTCCACGGCAATGACCCCGGTAATGGAGTCTTTTTGGACTATGTATATGTAGACTCTTCTCCATCGGATTTGGAAGACCGCACCGGCTGGAGCGTATTAGGTAAAAGCGTACATTTAGGCACGGCACAGAAAGTCAACATCAACGGTATCGGTACAAGCGTGCTTGGCAATATCAACCTGTATCCGGGGTTGAAGGGATTCCTCAACCCCACCGACCTGCAATTGATGCAGCAAGAGATGGGAGCCCTGATCAGTGCGGGCATAGGTGGACAACGCCGCCGGTTGGGACGAACGCTGATGGCGAACAATATCTTCGACAAAAACAATCCGGGCAATTTCGAACAAGTAATCCGTGGTGCCGTACAACGAATCCAGCAAGCCAGCGGCAACGAAGACATCACCTTCCACATTTGTGCCGGTCTGGCAGGAGGAACAGGTTCCGGCTCCATCATCGACGCAATCGCCCAGATAAGGACATGGTTTCCTTACCAACAAGATACACATGCGTTCAAAATCCGTCTGTTCCTTTACACACCGGAACGAACCTTGGTCAGTGCCAAGCACGATGCGGGTTTCTACCAAGCCAACGGTTATGCAGCCCTGACCGAGCTGAACGCGCTGAGCATCGGCAAGTATCACCCTACGGATGTTAAAGGAGAAAAAGATCTCTTTTCCGGTGAAATCCGCCGGTTGCTCGAAAACCAAGAAGCTTTCGAAGTGGCCTATATTTACACCAATGTCAACGAGCAGGGAAAGGTATTGGATTTGTCGCAAGGACTGCCTGCCGCAGTAGCAGACTTCATCTTCCAGACTACCATTGCCAGCGAAATGGGTGGAACTAACGGACAGCTGAACCGATTGGTGGGTTGCGAGAACGACGGTGCCGAACCCGAAAAGAACCAAGCCGGTGAAATAGCCCACAGCCGCAAATTCCTTTCGTTCGGCATCACACGGGTAGAATTTCCCGAGGCGGAAATCCGGGAATTCATGACCTACAGCTATGCACTGCAAGCCGCACGCCAGCTAACCTATAACATGTGGCAAGATGGAATAGGCTACGGAGAACGCACCATGGAAGAAGTAGGCATGGGCTTTGCAGACGAAATTCAAAACAAGAAAAACCGGGAAGGTCTAATGCTAAGCAACAATTACTTGACCTTAGCCAAACCGATTGTGGAAAGCCCGGCAACAAAAAGATGGAAACTGTTTGACGAAACTTGGGAAGCACGTACTCAGGCTGAAGCCGATGATGTCATGGCCACTGTGGACAAAAAACAATGGCTGAGCAATTTTTCAACCCGCTGCGAAGAATTCTTTAACCAACAGTTCCGCCAACATGGAGTGGTTAATTTCTACAAGATACAGCAACAGGAACGTAAAGGTTATGCCCGCACCATCCGTCGCCACATTGAAAAAAAACTGTTCGACGAATGGGTCAGCGGTGCGGAAAACAGTAAAAGTATCCTGGAAATTGAAAAATACACCCGCCTCTTAATAGAAAACTGCAGCAGCCGCGTAGCCGAATTCGACACACAAAAGGCAAGATTAGAAGAAGAGCAGGAAAACCTGAGTCAGCAAATTAACGAAATCAATCAAAACTGGGGAGGCATAGGATTTTTGAGAGGGTTGATGAACAAGCATCAGGAAGTATTCTCGCAATACAAAGCAACCAAGAGCGAATATTATGCAGCTGCCACCCGAGTAGTTGCATACGGCTATGCCAAAGAACTGCTTCAAGACATCATCGAGGAGCTGGGACGAATGCTGGACGGCATTTTAGCTTTCAAAGATGAGCTAAACGCTATCAACGAAGAAGTGTTGAAGCAAGCATCCAGCAAATGCCAGACAAACGAAGAACAGAAAGATACAGATATTAAGAAATATAACCCGGAAGCCGTCCGCAATATTTGCCGGCAATTCATCAGCAATAAAGAAGAAATGTCTTCGAATGCGGCTTCTATCCGTACCCGTATGGTGGCTAATCTGGGAGAAGATGGAGAACGTACATTTGCCAATCTTTACGACAAAACCGATTACGAATCAGCCATTGACATCGTGCTGGATGTTTGCCAAGAAAATGCGCTGCGCAACATGGAGAATGCTGCCAAGAGCGACCCACTCAACAAAATGGTAGGAGTCAACATCTTGGAGAAGCTGAAATCGGAGCTGAACACGGAGGAAAAGATGGAACAATTTGTCAAACTCGTCACCCAGACATCGCGTACATACGTCCAGTTCGATCCTACCGAACGTGCCATGGTCATACCCGGAAACGTTGGAGCCATGATGCCAATGGTGCAGTTGGCTTTGCCGGAAGCCGATGAACGTACAAGCGATTTCCGCCAGAAACTGATTGATGCTTTCAGGAAAGAAGTATCCGGATTTGACCCCAAACAGGATGTTGCAGTCAACTACAAAGACAATCAGATTGTAGTCATTTCTGCCAACTCCGGTTTCCCGCTCCGTTTCTTGGCCAATGTCAAGACTGCCAAGGAAAAATACGATGCCTTGGTAACCAGACAGAACGAGAAACATCAGCTGAATACGATGGTTCTGCATACGGAAAGTTTCAAAGAAGAGCTGCCCGACCTCTACGAAGAAAGTCCTGAAATTACCAAATATAAGATGGTAAAACCGCTTATGTTAGCCTATGCCTTAGGTATCGTTGCCGAGCAACAGGATCCTGTCACACAAGCCAAGTTCGATGCCATCCGTATTCCCGACGAGACCTTTGGAGACACTTGGAAACCCATGGGGAAAGGATTCGTGGAATCGTGGAACGCATTAGGACAAGATTTCAAATTGGCTCAATTACTGAAAAAGCAGGTAGACATCGAACTGACGAAGCAGGCACGCAGCAACGACCAGAAAGCCGTTCTTCGCAAGGCCATCGGTCAGGTTGTCCAGACCAAGATTCTGCCAAGTTCGCTTTGCGAGAACAACCAGTTCAACCCGAACTACACGAAGTTCCGCAACCTGGCAATGGAAATCATTACGGAAAAATTACAAGACTTATAATTAACCTACTTAAAAACGAAACAATATGGCAATTAAAAAAGGTATATGCAAGAACTACGGTGAATGTGACAAAGCTGACAGCAAACCGCCCGTAGTACAAGAGGCTGACAGTACAAACTTTGTGTGCGAAGAGTGTGGAAAACCTTTAACTGAATGTAAAGAAGGTCCCGTAACTGGTGGCAATAAATTAAAGGCTATTTTGGCAGCAATCGCTGGTCTGGCTGTTGTCGGAGGAGGTGGAGCTTACTATTTCCTGTCTTCTGGCGACACCACTCCACAGCCGGAACAAGTTACGCTAACGAAGTCGGCATCGGAACTAAATGTAGGTCAAACAGACACCTTGCAAGCAACGGTGACTCCCAAAGAAGCAACAGCACAATTGGAATGGACATCGAGCGACGCAAGCATCGTAAGCGTCGATAATGGTATAGTCAAAGCACTGGCTGAAGGTAAAGCCCAAGTAAGTGTACAAGTGGCAGGAGCAGAGGAACTGACAGACGTTTGTACCTATACGGTCACTAAAAAGGAAGAAGAGCCGGAAGGAGAAACAGGAGGCGAAGGTGGAGGCGAAAAACCATCAACAGATATAAATTTAGGCTACGCTTCTTACCAAGGCGACACAAAGAACGGGAAGCCGCATGGCAATGGTACCCTGATGTTCAAGTCCAGACACCTCATCCCCGGCACCAAAGACAGCTATGCCGAAGCAGGTGAGCAGGTTATCGGTGCCTTCCGGGACGGTGAAATCAATATGGGCACTTTGTACCAGAAAAACGGCAACCGAGTAGTCGTAAAACATAAATAAGAAACTATTTATTAACAATACGATGAGAAAGACTGGTTTTTGCTTCATATGCTTGTTCCTCATGCTACATACAGTGGCATGGGGACAAGTACAGTATGCAACCGCACGCTTGCAATCGATGGCACAACAGCTGCCAATTGACTGGAGCAAACTGGTCTATGGGGAAAACAATGGTTTTACGTATTCTGGCCATCCATTGACAATTTACGTAAATGAATGGAATGAAGTAACGCACATCGGATACAAGCTGTTCCCGGCAGACATTCGCAAAAGCAGTCCCTCTCCCGTTTACGATTTCCTGGAAAGGTATTTTCTGGAACTCGATTTGCTAAAAGACATTGACAAATCCATGCGGTTGGCGCTTGACAAAGTACAGCTGAATGTAAAGACTCCAGAAATCATCCATACGCTTGACGGAACGGAGAAACTGCAAGTGGATATGCTCAGTCTGAAAAGGTATCAGGTATCATGGTCGAGAAACGACCGGAATGTATTAACCGTTGCTTTTGACATGGACTATCAGCTTCTGTCAGGATGTAATGCGATTGAAGCCGAGAAGAAATTAATACGCGAACTCCGGCGTTATCGCCAGCAAGAGATATATGAACCAACCGACGATCTGCCGGAAACAGATGTAACCGGCAACAACTTTTGGCAAGTAGACAAAGGAAGCTACATTTTAGACGAGATTCGCCATACATTGTATTACGAAAGAAAGGAAAAGGAAGAATGGAGCTTAGTTTGCGATATTTCTCATCCCATATGGAGCACGTTCAACCTGATGTTATCTACAAATATCGAGCATCAATACAACCTTGATATGGTAGTCGACCTATACGGTTATCATCAGACAGAGTTAACTATTCCTTTAAAGAAATGGATTGCTTTCTGCCTCGACCAAGGATGTAAAACGTATGTGGGAATTAAGACCCACCAAGATAAAACGATAACCGGTACAGTATTTATGGTCAATGAGAAAATGGGGTATAATCACATGCTCACAATCGAATTGGACAAAGACATCATCGCTCGTCGTAAAGGGGACATTCATTCGCGTCTGTATGCCTATATTCCCTTACACAATGTATCGGACGATTATTTCCAGTCCTATACAAAAGTACCTAATGTTGACACTCTAAAATAACTATAAAAGAATGAAATACGTATTTTGCTTTTTATGGTCATTATTGATTGCCTTTCCGTGCATTGCACAAACAAGCAATGCAGAGGCAAAGGCTCAAATCAATAAAATTAAAAAAAGTTCTTCATACTTATATGGAGAAGCAACGTTGGCATCCACGGAAGATGCCATAAAATTGGCCAATGAAATATTAAGAGAAGAAATAGACGCTTGGATTCAAGAAAAGAAAAAACTCCGCGAATCCAATAATGTCGTAATTAAGAATATCAACGAAGTTTCCCAGCAGATGACACTGCCCAGAGGAAACATGCACCGTGCTTTTGTCTACGTGAAAAAGAGCGATATCATTCCATCAGATAATGTAACGGTGGTAGCTACCGAAAATGCCCCAAACAATTCACGCACAGAGGCCAGTACTCCCAATACCAACAAAGCTCCCTCAAAAAGCGGACTGACATCAACTCAGGAAACTACTTTGGAAGCTATCCTAAAGCTAACAGATTTTAACCAATTGAAAGATTGTCTGACTTCTTTAAAACGAGAAGGGAAAATAAAAGAATACGGAAAATACTCCTCCCTCACGCAACCTGCTAACTACTACCTTATCGTATACAACCGACAAGGAATAATAGAAGCAGTCCTGGCACCTGGAAAAGATACTCGCACAAATCTGAAAACAAAAGGTACCGACAGCATTGGCAATTACAAAGGAAGAGGTGCTATTGGATTTAAATTTTAATATTCAACTATTTATATTATTTAGTACATGAAGAAGTTTTTAATACTATTCTGTTTACTCTGCTTGTACGGCGGCATCCAAATAGATGCCCAAACGGTAACGGTCACTCTTACCACAGACTCAAGTTTTGATAATCCTGCGATGATTGAAAAGTTAGAAACCAATTTAGGTAGAGTTTTGACTGAAATCAACCGGGCACAAAAAGAAAACCGTCCACTAAATTTAGTAGGTATGCCACTAAATGAATTTGCAGCCAACTCACTATCTATGCTTTGGGCAAACATCCATTTCTATTGCGATGACGAAGAAGTAGTAGAAAGATGCTGGCCATTAACCAATGGTTACCTGCTTCGCCGCATACCACTCATTATCACCCCCGAAGGTGAAGAATTCGGAAGCGGCACTTATCAGGAGGCAATCGTGGAATTCACACCATCAGGCACCATCTCCGACTTCCGTTTTGCTTTGGATGCACAATTGGGTGAAAGTATGGAAAAAGGTGGCAACGGCGTAGTAGAAACAGAAAGACGTATGAAGATTCTCAGCTATTGCGAACGCTTCCGAACAGCTTATAACACTAAAGACCTGAACTTCCTGAACCAGATTTTCAGCGATGATGCATTAATCATTACAGGAACAGTAGTAAAAACCAAACCGAACGAAATGGGAATAGGAGGAGAAAAAGTCCTGTACAAGAAACAGAACAAACAGCAATATCTGGCCAACCTTAAACGGGCTTTCTTACGCAACAAATGGATAGATGTCAAATTTTTCCAAATCGGAGAAAAAGGAGAAACCGGTGGACCGGATGCCATTACACGCTCTACCGAGAATCCCAATATGTACGGAGTGCGCCTACGTCAGGAATGGCGTTCAAGCAATTATAGCGACGAAGGCTACGTGTTCTTGCTATGGGATTTCACTGTTGAGGAAGCACCGGTCATCCATGTCCGTACGTGGCAACCGGAATGGGTAGGCGGACAGAAACTCCCAGAAAACGATATATTTTCTTTAAGTGATTTCGATTTATAATGATTTATAACAACAATGCGAATAATAATGAAAAATAAACTAATATTGATCATTTGGGGGCTTATTCTGTTTTCGCTTCCCACTATTCAAGCTCAAAATGTGTTCATGACAATCGATGAACAGACGGAATTACAACGCTACATGGACCTTGGAGGCAAAGCATCTGCCGTATTCGTATCTTCCATGGAGGATCTGGTCATCGTATCGAACAAAAAAGAAGATAAGTTTACACAGAAGAAAAACGGACAAATGTACGAATACGAAACGCAAATTGATATTACGGATGGCGACAGAACCTTCAAGGTTATGCGTAAAAATACCGCATTAACTGCAGAAGTAAAGAAGATATTTACTAAAAAAAACCAACGCTATTATTTTAAGGTCGAAGCCGTAGCCAATCCCATCATCTTGAATGAGCAGGGCGGCAGGGCAGAAGCTTATCTGGTTGACGGCAAAGCATGCGTGGAGTTTACAACTGCAATAGAAAACTTAAAGGTGAAACATCCCCAAGGACTGCCTTGCACCATCCAACATTCCAAATCGGAAGCAGGTGCCTATGTCACATCGGTTATTGTAGACATGGTCGTTTTTGATAAGCTCCGCAATGCCATGACCCAGGCTGCCGAAGAATATGGTGCACAAGATGAGAAAATCCAGGAAATGGGAGAAAAAGGAATAGAAATTCCTGAAGCAGAATGGCAAAAGCTTGATGAGCTACAGAAAAAGACAGATGCTGCCGATGTTGCTTTCAACTCCATCTCCTCGCTCACGGTATATACGGATAACTCCAATTACCTGTCCGTGTCCATCAGAGATTTATCTGTAAAGCAGAAATTACTGTACGGAATTCTTCCGTTGCTCGAAAAGGTTGAAATCTATAACCGCAGTTATGACCAGTATGTGGGCAGTGCGCAGCAGGCTGAAAAAAGTAGAAAATTCAATACCGCACAAGAATTTTACGAACAAGGGGCAAATGCAACCGATGCAACCGAAGAAGAAAAGTCTGCATGTCGAGCCAAAGCCTTGGAAATGAAAGAATGTGCAGGTTATTGGAACATGGCCAACCAAGTCTTGAAGAAACTTAAAGAACTTCAAGGACAGGGAGGTAGAGCCGATTATGGAATGATTGAAGAATGTTATGAAGTAGCCATAGCTAACTATGAATCTCTATACAAAATACGAAACGATGAAGAATTCCAAAGACGAGCTACCGTATTAAAAAATGCATTAGACAGACTTGGGTTAGTTATAGAAGGTAGCGTTGTCAAAACCGACATGAAACAAGGGCGTTTGCTTGAAGAACCAGCTACGGACGTATCCATTTACGCATGCACAAGTGGGTTTAATAAAGACATGAAAAAAGGAAAACACGGAACATATATAGGTAGAGTGGACGCAAAAGGAAATTTCCACGTACAAGTAGACCGATATGTTTATGCCGGTCTCCTATTTGTGCCTGATGATGGAAAAAATAATACTTGGGTCTCACTTCATGAACGAAAGCACCTGAAAACAAAAGTAAGAATAAAAGAATAACAATTGTCTAACTAAATATCTACAAAAATGAAACGTTTAATTAATTTAATGCTATTGGTTCTTGCAATAGCAGTGGCTGCACCTACTTCTATGCAAGCCCAAAAGAAAAAAGAAAAAAAAGAAAAAAAGGCAAAGAAAGAGTTTGTCTGGGAACTGCCAGAACTTACTAAAAACAAGGATTTCGACAAATATCTTCTTACCTGCGATACGCTAAACAACCGAATTCGCGCATATTGTGACAGCATTGTCTTTTATGAAGTGAAGAAAATCCAAGAGACAGATGCTAATGGCAATGTCATAATGGACGAAAACGGCAAACCCAAAGAAATTTATGCCGTAGTAGATAATGAAAATCACATTCGGGGTTCAAAAGAAGCGATATTCCAGTATGCGGATATGATTCTGAGTGGCACAAGTATCATTTTAGACATGGCAAACATAACTGTACTTACAGCAACCGCCACTACAGCCCTTCCTTCATTAGGTCTGAAAGCACTTTCTTACGGGAAGTATCTGAAGGCTGGTCCCATTATGGCCAAAGATGGTGCTGTAGAAATAAAAGAAATCGTAAGTAAATGTAGAACACAAGCAAAAGCCATCCGCGCTTATAAAAACAGTTTCACGGAATCTGGTGAATTAATTGACCCTCAAGCAGATGTTTCTAATTTGGAAGGTGTCAATCTGAATGATGTACCTACTATCACAAAACCCTCCGAAGAATTGGCACAAGAACTGGAAAAAGCAAAGCAAGAAAATGCCAATGCGAAAGATGCGGATGAGGACGCATTTGAGGATATAGCCTGATGTAAGGGTTCTCAACTTTAACTAAACCAAACTTTGCTGGTATTCAAACGAAAAGAGCTAAAACCATTTCACACAAAACAAGTGGCAGGCTTTAGCTCTTTTCACCAAGCATTTAAAGCCACAAAAACTTAAAATTATGAAGAAACTTTTATTTATCCTGCTCTGTGTGGTAGTGGGGTGTACCGCCACTTCCAAGCAATCATCACCATTTAAAGGTGAATGGAAACAAGAAACAGCCGAAGAACTCAATGTACTGAAAATAGACCTGTATGAGAAAACGGTAAAGCTACCTGACGAAAGCGGTTCCTGCTTCGGGTATCTGCAAACCGAAAACGAGTATGCCGCCGATTACTGGATTATAGACGAAGTGACAAATATTACCAAAGATTCGGCCAATGTAAAAGTATACAGTTGGCGCTATGGAAGTCCCGATGACAAAAATGATCGTGTTCTACTCTATAACTCCAATGAGCATACGATAACTGTAAAGCAGGAAGAACACAGCTTTACTCTTTCTCCAACAGAAAATAATAATAACAATCAATAAAATATTATGAAGAAATTAATTACCTTAAGTTTCCTTGTAGTAGCTGTTTTGAGCTTTATTTCGTGTTCACCAAGTAGTCCAGGAAAGGCATTGAAAGGTTACTTGAATGATTTGGCAGACGAAGATTACGAATCTTTTATAGAAGGCGTATATTTTCCAGAAGATATGGATGAACAACGTAAAAAGAAAGATGAAGCTCAGCTGTTAGCAATAATCAAAGAGAAAGGAGCCAAAGAATATGAGAAAAAAGGAGGAGTGAAGAGCATCGAGATTTTATCAGAAACCATTTCGGAAGACGGCAAATCTGCAGTCGTGGAATATAAACAAACCTTCGGCAACGGAGAAGAAGAAAAACAAAGCCAAAAGATGATCAAGAAAGATGATAAATGGTTTATTGACATGAGAAAATAGTATATATACAAACTCTTTATATCAGAAGATTATAAAAGATATAATTCTTATTATCGCAGCAATTTTATAATCAGCCGCATGAAATGAAAAAAAAGAATACAATAATAAATGCTCATTTGCTCTTAGAATTTATTATTGTGGCAGTTTTGTTATGGGGATGTTCCTCCACTCCCCATAACAAAACCGGCTTTTTACCCACAATACCCAAAGAAACTTTGCGTTCGGGCGATATTGTTTTCCGGCAAGGCGCAGGGCTGACAAGCCGCATTGTACAAAAGGCAGACAAGAATGGGGTATATTCGCATGTGGGAATTGTGGTGCTCGATAAGAACGGAGATTGTATGGTCATCCACGCAGTACCTGATGAGCCAGATTACCAAGGTGATGTTGATAGGGTAAAACTGGAACATATAGATGATTTTTTCGGAAATGGGAAAGCCATATGCGGAGCTGTGATGCGAGTGGACGTGGATTCTGCCAAAGCCGCTCGGGCAGCAACCCATGCCTTAAATATATTTCAGCGGAATACCCTGTTCGACCATCAATATGACCTATCTGACACGACTCAAATGTACTGCACCGAATTGGTTTACTTTGTTTATAAGAAAGAAGGGGTGACGCTGGCGGATATTGAGAACACTTTAGCAATACCTATAATAAACAAAAAGTGCTTATTGCCCGGCGATTTATTAGAGGGCAATCACTTGTCAATGCTGACACAATTCCAGTGCTCTAACTAATTTAAATTATTCGTAACATGAAAAAGTTTTATTTATTTTCAGGCATGATTGCCTTTGCAGGCATCTTGGCACTTAATTCGTGTACCAAAGCTGAGATTGATGACAATGAGTCGGGTAACGAAAACCCTGACATCGAGCAGAAAGACGATTTTGTATCGTTCAGTGCTGAAATCAATCCTCTTTCCAGAGCTACGGACACAAAGTTCGATGTGCAGGATAATATTGGTGTATTTGCTGTAAAATCAAACGGGAATGACAATAAGGGTATTATTCAAAGTTCCGGCAATTATGCAGACAATGTGAAATACACTTACAATGGCTCAAGGTTTACTTCTTCTAATGGAATAGAAATTGAAGAGGACGGAACCCAATATTACTATCATGCGGTATATCCATATACTGCAGATGCAAGCGACTATTTTATGTTCAGCATTAAGAGCGACCAGACAGGAGACAATTATACCCTGAGCGATTTGTGTACTGCCCATACAGCTGCCACTTCTTCAAAACTTGTTGATTTGAAATTCAGTCATAGATTGTCCAAGCTGATTGTAAATCTGGAAGGAAGCAACTGGCCCAGTGGTGACTATACTTTGAAACTAAACGACGTTTATACCAATGCATCTGTCGACCTGAATGCAATGAACTTCTCATATGGAGATAGAAAAGGCGAAGTAATTATGGCCGCAAACGGGAATATGAGTTATAAGGCTGTTCTTCCCCCACAGACATTGGCAAAAGATAATTTTGCAACCTTATCTATTGGAAGTCAGGATTATCTGGTTACACTCAATAATTCTCTTACCATGAGATCTGGCATGCAGTATGAGATTTCTCTGACATACAACAACAATGCTGTAACAGTAGAATTTACAGGTGATATTTATCCTTGGGGTGAGGAAGATGACAGATTTGAGGATGTGGTGCCTGATGATATACGCGAAGCCTTAGATGACTGGATTCCTATATACACAGGAGTTAATCCACCGATAGTGGAAGGTACTTATTTCGCTGATCCATTAGAAACGGTTCATTGTGAGGATGAAGGTATGGGCGGATATGATCCTGGCCATATAGTCGAGTCTCTTATTATCAATTTCAGCAATCAGAACACTTCTGACAATACAGTTGATTATAATGAAAGAGAAGTAGATGGCAGCCATGTAGGAGCAGGCGATGGTGCATTCATCAGCGGTTCAGGAAATAACTTCACAGCTTTCTTCAATGTTACCGGTTCTACTAACGGCATTAGTACTAAGACAGCCTTGATTATTTCAGGAACAAAATCAAGCAGTGGAATATCCAACCTGTACTATGCTTTTGTAATGGTAGAGAAAGGCTATGACCCTGACAATGAATTGATGAAAGAAGGGGTATTCAGGGTTTTCAAGGATAAGGACGGACTGTCTGTAAATACATCATGGACAAGAAGCAGAAGCACTATAGAAGTTGACAGCAGTAATTACTATTCTGTATTTAGTAAACTGAAATAATCAGAACCATTAAAACAGTCCTATGAAACTTTTCAAGATTATGGGTTTGATGCCTGTCTTATGTTTCTGCGCATGTTCCGAAGTTGAACAACCTGAACACTCACCGGAGTATATAACTTTCAGTCCCGCTGTCACCGTGTCAAGAGCCACAGATACCGCTTTCGACAGGAATGACAAAATAAGCGTTTTTGCTGAAATCGACAACGGATACAATACCTCCGGCAGCATTGGCAGCAACCCTTATGCGCATAATGTACCTTACTCGTACAACGGAAGCAAATTCATAGCTATGAGCGAAGGGATTGAGTTAGAACATGCAGATGACAAATTGTTTTATTATGCAGTCTATCCATACAGTGCTGACATGCAAAGAGAATTCACATTCTTGTGCAAACACGACCAAAGTGATTACACTGATTATACACTCAGCGATTTGATGGTGGCATATAATGATGAATCTACAAGCAGCCAGTCGGTCAGCTTGAAATTCATCCATATACTATCCAAAGCGGTTGTTAATCTGGAATATTCCGGTATTGAAGTGTATCGTGTAACACTTACGGACGTGAATTACGCTGCGAATCTGAATATGGAAAAGAATACCATTGCCACGTTGTCCGCAAAAGGTGACGTAGTGATGTGTCCCAACGGTAATAAGTCCTTCAAAGCAATAATACCCTATCAAACCATAAAGGAAGGCACTGCTTTTGCAATGATAGAAACAAACATCGGGAATTACCGTGTCACGGCATCGAACGATATAGAATTAGACCTTGCGGAGCTAAAGAATATATATGTCAGGATAGATAACACCAAGAGGGGAAATTCCAAATCCTGCAATGCTTATACAAAGTAAAAACAATCAGTCCCGAACCGGGTGCGAATCACAATGGTTCTTTCCCGTTCGGGACTAACAATCTAATTCAAGTTCGATTTAACTTCTTAACTTCCAAAGGAATATTAAATTCGAAACTTTAAAGAACGATTGCCCGCTACGCCTACTTCTCAATACGTATCCGTGCATCCACCGCAATCACATTCTTTTCGGTAGCCAGCAAAGGATTGATGTCCATTTCTTTGATCTCCGTAGCAAAGCGAAGGAGGGTGGAGAGGCGGACAATAATTTCGGCAAACTTGTCTTCGTTGACGCCCTTCTGGCCACGTGTACCCTTGATTATCTTATAGGCACGGAGGGAGTGGATCATGGAGTAAGCTTCTTCGTAGGACAACGGAGCGAGACCCGATGACACGTCTTTCAGCACTTCGACAAAGATGCCTCCCAAGCCGCACAGCACGACGTGGCCGAACTTCTCCTCGTACTTGGCACCGATGAACAGCTCCGTACCCTTCAGCATGGGCTGCACCATGACAGCAGTCACTTCGGGCAGCTGCATCATACGGTCGAACTCCAGCGCCAGGTGCTGCTCGGTCTTGATGTTGAGCACCACGCCACCTACATCGGACTTATGGACAGGGCCTACCACCTTCGCCACAACAGGGAACCCTGCACGCCGGGCAAAAGCCAGTACTTCTTCTTTCTTGGGCGACACAAACTCGTCGACCAACGGTATGCCTGCCGAATGGAGCAAAGCCTGTACCTGATTGGGGGCGATGTAGCCGTCGGTATCGATAGAATCGATGATGCGGCGGATGCGGGGCACGTCGACGCCAAACAATTCGATTTCGTTGGCGGCTGGACGCGGAGCATTCATGATGCGGGTCAGGGCAGTGCCCAGTGTCACCTCGTCGGCAAAGTTCACGTGGCCTTTCTTCAGGAAGTCGGCCACCTCGGCTCCGGCCGTATTGATGGAAGGCAGAATGGGGAAAATCGGTTTACGGCAGGTCTGCATGGCTTCGTGCAGCACGTCGTACATCTCGAACATCGTCACCAGACCCGGCGTACCGAAGATAGCCATCACGGCGTCGATGTTGTCGAACTTGTTTTCGCAATAGTCCAGACACAGTTTCAGGTGCTGGGGCGTACCGGTAGCCAGGATGTCGATGGGATTGCCCACCGCCGCACCGGGATAGAGTTGCGCTTTCAGTTCCTCGGCCAGGGGACCTTCGAGCTTCGGCACGTTCAGTCCGCCCTTACTCAGAGCATCGGTCAGCATCACACCCGGACCTCCGGCATGGGTGATGATGGCAAAGTTCTTTCCACGGAGTTCGGGCAGGGTAAAGATACAGCCTACGGTGGTCAGCTCCTCGCGCGAATAGCAGCGCACGATGCCTGCCTTACGGAAAAGAGCTTCGACAGCCGAATCGCTGCTGGCAATGGCCCCCGTGTGCGAACTGGCCGCACGGCTTCCACTCTCGCTGCTTCCGGCCTTGATGGCAGCTATCTTGCAACCCTTCTTGATGAGCGAAGAGGCGTGGAAAAGCAGACGGTCGGGGTCGCCTATGCTTTCGATATAGAGCAGCTTGATGTGTGAGTCACGGTCGGGGTCGAAATGCTCGTCCATGTATTGCAACACGTCTTCCACTCCAATCTGCTTGGCATTACCCACCGACCATACGGAATTAAATTGCAAGCCTTTAGTCACGGCACTTTCCAGAATGAAGACAGCCGTGGCACCCGAACTGGAGATGAGATCCACACCCTGTGGATGCAACTGCGGAATGGGCTGGCTGAAAACACTGTGATGCCATGCATTCATGTAGCCGATACAATTGGGGCCGATAAGGGAGGCACCGTATTGGTTCACCGTAGCCAGTATGCGGTCTTCGAGCAAGGCTCCTTCGTGCGTCTCCTCACCGAAGCCCGCCGACAGAATGATGAATGCCCTGACCTGCTTCTCGGCAGCCAGCACATCTACTACATCGGGACACATCGGAGCCGGAATGGCAAGTATAGCGAGATTGGTTTCGGGAAGGTCCTTCACGTCGGCATAAGCCTTGACGCCCTGTACTTCCGCCTCTTTCGGATTGACGGCACGCAACTCACCGGCATATCCGCCGCTGATCAAGTTTCTCAGTATAGCCCCTCCCGGCTTGTGTACATTATTCGAAGCCCCTACCACGACGATGCTGGCAGGATGCAGTAATTGGGTTGTAATCATAGAGCTTTCTTGAATTAATTCACGTATATTTCACAAATATACAATAAATATACAGAAAAGAAAACGTAAAAGCCGGAAGTTTATAATGTATTTATATTGCCTGCCTGTCAGAACTGGTGCTCGTCTATTATTTTTCCGTCCATATCGCGCATTCTTACAGACAGCTTACCATCCTTTACACATCCTTCCATTACCGTATTCCACGAATTCACCCAAACCGGGAATTTGACTTCGTGCGAAGGAGGCTGATAAAGCATTCTATGCAAATGTCCACAAAGCATGACGTCAATGCCAGCTTCGTTTAAAACAGGAACAAATTTACGGAGCACATCATCTTGCCCGTGCCAGCGAGCTTTTTTGTCGGTTAACGGAGGCATATGAGCAATTACAATCCGATAAGTAGCTTCCTGAAAATCTTTCGACTGTACCGCTTCCTTCAGCCAAGCAGCCTGCTCGGTACGATAAGTGTCATAATCGGTTATTCCACTGTATTCAATATCCGAATCGGGTTTGTCTTCTCCGGTATCTAAAACGAGAAAGCATACCGGCCCCTGACGGAACATAAAGTACAGATTCGGTTCATGTGGAGAAAAAAGCTGCTGGAATTCTGTTGCAAAAATGCCACGTGTTTCGTGATTTCCACGCGCGTAATACATTGGTTTCTCACCAGCGAAAAGCCGAATGCTTTCGTCCATAAATCCCGAAAAAATAGTGTCACGATCAGGTACATACGACAGCATATCGCCATTAAAGAAGATCATGTCCTTATTTTCGAAACTGGCAGCTTTCAGTAAGCGAGAAATATCACCCTTACGCCCATGAATATCATTGATCATCACAAAAGAAGTTTCCTTTTTCGTACGATCGTTTGTAGTAAACGTTAATGGTGCTTTTTTATATACATTGGTAGAAGCCACTTTGCCATAAACCACTTGTGATCCTTCGAAACTAAGTACTTCCTGTGCAAAAACACGGTAACGATAGGAAACTCCCGGCTCTAATCCCTTTATTCTTACGGTGTGAATATCACTCACCTTTTTCACGCCATTAGTAGTATCAAAATATTTAGGTCGTTCACATAGATAAAAAGAAGAGCTGTCATCCGGAGCTAATTCCACCCAGCCTACAGTAGGTTTATTGCTTAACCATACTATCGAAACCTCATTCTCGCCTAAGTTCTGCAAATAAGGATAATGACTGATAGTCACTTTCTGGGCCATTACTCCCGTACAACAGAAGTAGAGAAGGACTAAACACAAAGAAATTTTAATTGTACCATTCATAATTTATCTTTAACTTATATCAAGTTTACTAATGAGCATTTTATTTCTGTATCTAAAGAAAAAAATCCTCCCTTCCTTATAAACCGCCCAACGTCAGAAAAGCAATTAACAAAGAAAAGGAGGAAAAACATGATGCTAAATGTTCTGGTAAACAATATTTTTCAAAAAGTATCTGGCACGATTAATTGTATCCCGGATTCTGTACCAGCTTAGGATTCTTTTCCAACTGCGCCTGTGGAATCGGCCAATAGCGCATATAAGGCTCGAATTTACGATTCTCTATCAGACGGTCTTTTTCTTGCAGTTCTGATGCAGGAGTAATAACTGCACGACGAGTCGGATCGGGCTCACTATAGTCAATAGTACCTACCATGTGGTATAACGGACCATTCATAACTGTTTCAGCCACCATTTTACCATTTTTGTCTTTCCAACGGAGAATATCCTGTCTGCGGAGTCCCTCTCCAGCCAATTCAATAGTCCGCTCGCGACGAACCAGTTCGCGAATCTTATCCTGCGTATTATATTTACTGCGATCCACCTTAATATGTCCTCCACGCTGGCGCAACTGATCAATCAGGTCGAGTGCTTCCGAAAGGTTTTCATTCAACTCTACATTACATTCAGCAATAGTCAGCAATACCTCTGCGTAACGAAAGAGAATGGGACACAATCGATCGTTCTTCAGCGAAGGAGAATATTGATTAATGGTAGGCAAAGCATACTTCGCATAAATCATACCTGTGGCCGATGCGTTGGTAGCTGCATCATAGTAATCTGCATTCTTTTTACCGTTAATCTCCTTGTCAAGAGTATTAATAATGCGATTTCCACTTTTGCCCTCCCAATCCATACCTGGGTAAACTACAGTATTATAGAGGCGTGGATCACGATCTGCAAAAGGATGTCGCTCGTCATAACCCGATCCTTCCTCTTCAGGCATCAGACCGTTTTTCATTTCGAACATATCCACCAAGTTTTGTGTAGGAACAAACGAAGCCCAGCCTCCATCCTGATTATTGTAAAGACGTACCACATCACCAAACTTATACAAGTCCTCTATATGTTGATCGGCATAAATGATTTCTTTAGAAGATTGTCCGTCAAGACTAAACAGCTTGATAAAATCCGGCTCCAATTCATAAAGATTCAGCGCACAAATATCATTGGCAGCCTGACGGGCTGTTTCCCAATCATCATAATAAAGATGCGCGCGCATCTTTATGGCCAAAGCTGTGCCTTTTGCTATACGGCCTTTCTGAGCCGGTGCATCAGGCAGATCGGGAATTGCTTCGTCCAACTCTTTATAGATAAAGTCTCTGACCGCTTCTTCCGACGAACGTTCAACCTGTGCAGCTTCTGCTGTTTCCGTCGGTTCCGTAATCAAAGGAATGCCTCCAAACCAATAATTAATGACCAGATATTCCCAAGCACGGATGACACGAACCTGTGCAATCATATTCTTACGGTCTTCTTCATCGGCAAATGTCGGTTTTCCGATATTTGCTAGAAAAACATTACAGCGGGCAATAGATTCATATTTATAATAGTTTGGCACTTTGTTTGGATTCAATTCGCCAGTGGCTACATACTTATAACTGGAAGATCCTGTACGGTTAAAAGAAATATCGGACATACAGTCATTAAAGAAAATGTAATTAGGTCCTGTACATTGGTCGAACCACCAGTTGTAGCAGGCAGTCAGTCCAGCCTCGGCATCTGCTTCTGTTTTCCAGAAAGTTGCCGGAGTAATAGCGTCGTGAGGAGCTACATCAAAGAAATTATCGCACGATGAAAGCAGGAAAGAAAACACTCCCGCACATACTGCATATTTGGATAATCGAATTATATTCACCATAATTATCTGTTGTTAAAGAAGGTTAGAACGTCAAGTTGATACCAAAAGAATGTGTAGTCAGGTTGGGGAAAGTACGCACACTTCCATCTCCGCTTTCCGGATCTATATCTACCGGAAGATTATCGAACGTAAACAAATTCTCGCCCGAATAATACAAACGCGCATGGCTGATACCTAATCTGCTCAGCCAAGCAGACGGGAATGTATAGCCTACCTGCAGATTTTTCACACGGAAGTAATCGGTATCAAAACACCAGAAGCTGGAACGGGTGGATTGATGGTTAGGAGAAGATGTTCCCTCAGTAGGACGCGGGAAAGAACCATCCGGATTTTCTTCAGACCAAGCGTCAAGCCAAGCTGTAGAAGGCTGTGAAACGTCGCCCTTAAAATCACCAACCACTTGTTCGGTAAAATATCTGCGCGTACCAGTCACACCCTGACCCATTACAGCCATATCAAAGTTCTTCCATGAAGCACTAAAACTGATGCCATACGTAAAGTCCGGTTGATTGGTGCCTACCAGATCTTTATCGTTCGATGTCAACTGTCCGTTTCCATCTACATCGCGGAATTTAAAATCGCCAGCCTTGAAATCGGACTTGAAAGGGTTACCGTATTTTTCCTGATAAGCAGCAGCTTCCTCATCGCTACGGAAAATCCCGTCTACAACATACGTATAATAAGAATTATAAGGCGCCCCTACCCGGTTGATGTAATAATCATTAATCATTTCGTCTACTTCGCCCAAGTTAAGAATTTCATTGCGGTTATAAGCAAAATTAGCAGCTGCACCCAATGTCCAGTCTCCAAAACTTTGTTGCCAATTGGCAGACAGTTCTACACCTTCATTTTCCATTGAACCGATATTGGCCATATAAGCTCCGAAACCAAAAGTAGCCGGTACTTGTACATCCATCAGCATATCTGTTGTCTTACGATAGTAGTAGTCTAACGACACATTAAAATGATCCAAAAAGCTCATGTCAATACCTACACCGGTCGTTGTACTGGTTTCCCAAGTTATGTCAGCCTGTTTGTAACCTACCTGGCAGATACCGGTGTAAACTTCATTGTCGAACACAAAGTTCTTCCCGATGCTATAGGTAGAAAGAGCCGGATAATAATCGTCAATAGCCTCTTGATTTCCCAGTTGCCCCCAGGATACACGCAATTTCAATGACTGCAACCAGCTTTTTGCACTTTCCATAAAGCGTTCCTCAGAGATGCGCCAACCTGCTGAAATTCCAGGGAAATATCCCCAACGGTTATCTTTATTGAATCGCGAAGAAGCATCAGCACGGAAATTCAATTCCAGTAAATATTTACCCATATAGTCATAATTTATACGACCAAAATAGGACATCAAAGCAAGTTCGCGAGAGTAACCGCTATTAGTTTGCGAAGAAGCCTCACCACCGTTCATATCTGTGATATCGTTAGTTGGGAAACCGGTTCGACTAGCACCTAAGGTCTTATAATTGTACTTTTCCACCCGGTAGCCAGCTAAGCCTTTCAGGTGATGTCCGCTAAACGTCTTGTCGTAGTTCAGAAAAGCATCAAACGAATAGCGGTTGCTCATTGTCATGGTTTCATCCAGTTCATTAGGGCCTTGATATACATTCTCATTCAATTGAATGTCTTTCATAAACGCCTTGTAGTCGGATGTATTCATGGTATAAGCACCTTTAGCAGTCAGCTTCAGGCCATCAATGATCTTATAATCGGCACTCATCACACCTGTAAAGTTCTGTCCTTTATGCAAACACCGTTGTCCCATATCCAACCACGCAATGGGATTACCATCCGAATTCGAACTGTAAGTTCCATCTTCATACTTATAAGGCATCCATGTAGCCAGTGTATTGACCAAGTTGATGATTTGTCCCGAACCATCATTATAACGGCTGTTGTTAGGCTCCCACCAATAATTGTTGATGTAAGACAGATTGGAATGGGTCTCCAAACGGTCATTTACCTTAATATCAATATTGGAACGTACATTAAACTGTTTACGGCCACTATTGCGCAAGACGCCGTCTTGTCCAAGAAATCCAATGGAGTTCATATACCGGAAGAATTGATTTCCACCAGAAACACTGACGTTATGCTTATGTATAAAACCTGAATTATAAGCCAAATCGTACCAGTTCGTATTGGCGTGTTCGTACGGATCAGTACCGCTTTTAAACAATTCTATATCTTCGTCGCTGAAGCGGGCTGTTTTATTGCTATTTTCCAATGCCATATTATAGTAAAGAGCCGCATCCCACGAATTCATACGTTCTACTCTTGCCGTAGGTGACTGAAAGCCGACACTACCATTATAGCTCACTCTGGGTTTACCTTCACTACCTCGTTTGGTCGTAATCAAGATAACGCCGTTCGAAGCTTTCGAACCGTAAATGGAAGCAGCCGCAGCGTCCTTTAATACAGAGATAGACTCAATATCGTTGGCATCCAACTGGTTAATGGAACCTTCCTCTACACCATCCACTAAGATATAGGGATTAGCGTTATTCAGTGTTCCCTGGCCACGTACCCGGATGGTGGCACCGTCAGCACCTGGCTGACCATCACTCGAAGTGATTGTTACACCGGGCATCATGCCCTGAATAGCTGTAGAAAGCGCAGTAATAGGACGCCCTTCCAATTCTTTCTGCGACACCGAAGCCACTGCTCCAGTCAAATTCACCTTAGTCTGCGTGCCATAACCAACCACCACAACTTCCTGCAGCAATTGATTGTCCTCTTTCAAGTGAACGGTCGAAGGCATTCCTGCTTTCACAGTCAACACTTCGGAAACATATCCGATGAACGAAATCACCAATTTGTCACCATCGCTGGCATTGATAGAGAATTTGCCGTCTATATCGGTCAGCACACCGGTCGACGTGCCTTTCAGCAGTACATTAGCTCCTATAATAGGCAAGTCGTTAGCATCAACTACTACTCCCGATACGTTCCGGGTTGCATGATGTTCTACCGATTGTGCATTCGATCGGGTACCGATGGTAATCGTGTTGTTTTCCTGCTCGAAACTCAATCGGGTCTGAGAAGAAATCTGCTGAAGAACTGATTGCAAAGATGCACCAGAAGCTTTAATCGTAACACGAGGAGAAGTGCTGATGACATGTTGGTCATAGAAAAACTTAACTCCTGTCTGTTGTCCCAAAAGCTTAACTACATTCTCTACTGTTTCATTCTTTACATCTAACGAAACAGCATGTTTCTGCTGAGCCCATACATGCTCTGGCAAAACCGATAAACATGCAAAGAACAAAAATGCAATAAATAAATTAGCATTTTTGTTTTTCTTTCTGAGTCTAGAAAGATAATTCATAGATTGTGCGTTTTTTAATTCTTACTTATTTACCTGTTGTTTTTTTGGAGTCTCCGCTAAAGAATACACCCAACGCACAAAATGCTGGGGAGACATTAACTTTTTTTAATCCTTATAGAATAGTACTTCGTTTCCCTTTATGCTATAGTGAATGCCACTGGTGTATTGAATAGACTGAAGAACAGCCTCCAAACTTTTATTCTCATGCTCACCCGAGATTATATTGTCGAACTTCTGCCCCTTGGCAAAAACAATACGGCAATTGTACATACGCTCCAATTCTTTAGCCACATCGTGGATAGGAGTAGAAGCAAAGCGCAGGCTACCATTGCGCCAAGTAGCAACAGCACAGTCTTCGCACAACTTGCTATATTCGCCCTGTGTCCGATTGACAATTACCCGTTCATTAGCCTTCAGCCTCATCATAGCCTCGGGCATATCCACCTGTACTTTTCCGCTTTCCACGTCTACATAGGCTGTCTCGTCGGAAGAATAAGATTTGACATTAAAAGTAGTGCCCAACACACGTACATCCAAGCCGGGAGCATCAACCACAAAAGCCTGTTTCTCGTTACGGGTAACGCAAAAATAAGCCTCACCCTCCAGCGAAACCCGCCGTTCCTTGCCCACAAAACGATTGGGATAACGTATCTGTGAACAAGCATTAAGCACCAAACATGTACCGTCAGGCAAACAAACCTTCTTATGCTCGCCAAAAGAAGTAGAAGCTGTCAGATAAGTAATCTGTCCGTCTGCCACATATCGGAAATAGTAAATACCACCCCAAACCAGGCATAACACTGCCGCCACTCCCGCTACAGCATGCCACAGACGGTAATATTTTTTCGACTTGTTTCCATTAATACGATGCAACAGCTGGCGGGCTTCATCTTTATATTTTTCCCGCTCCACATCCGTTTCAAACTGGTGGAAAGAGGATTCTTCCCAAATCTCTGCCGACATATCATTGAACAGTTCATCGGATGAACCTGTCCGGCATTCTTCCAATAACCGTCGGGCCTCCTCTGTTGTATAAAGATTGTCTACATAACGATGCAACAGTGTTCTATCTTTCTTTTTATCTTCCATACCTAATTTAAAATCGCAACTACAAAATTCTTTCTAAAGACATGTTTCATTTATATGACATATACACTATAGAAAGAAAACACTAGGGTGTGATTAACATCATTTAACCATATCGTTTATCTTTTCTAGAAACGCAAACAAATAAGCAACAATACAAGGTCAGCATACGTCACAACATATTTTTTCAGATAACTCCGAAGAATACGAAGAGACGAAGAAATATGTTCCTGTACCGTATTGACAGAAATCCCCAAAGCCTCTGCAATCTCACGATGAGACATTTGCTCCTCTCGACTCATTTCAAAAATCTCACGTTGCCGATCAGTCAACTGATGCATGGCACTAGAAATCAGGTTTCGGAGATCGTTTGCAAGGATATGCTGCCGGGTATCATCACTATAATCTACAGCTTGTGACAGGATATAGTCACGCAGATTCTCCTCCTTTTCCAGATTGCGAAGCTGGTTCAGAATACGGTTACGGACAATGGTATAAAGATAAGAAGAAAAAGAAGTATCGGGATTGATAAAACGTCTTCCCTGCCAGATGACGGTAAAGGCATCCTGAAAAACATCCTCTGCATAGTCGCGCGACTTCAGGAAACGCATGGCAAAATAAATAAGCCGGTTCTTATATGCTGCATAAAGTTCACAAAAAGCCTCCTCGTCTCCATCAATCAAGCGGAGTACCAAAGTACGTTCATCCTTTAAAGTTTCAATCGCATACATACAGATTTGTTCATTGGTTCAATTTGCACTGCAAAAGTACGCCAACCATGTTACAAACGTGTGTAATATGACAGAAAGCACATCAAACATAAGGGAAAGGAATAACCGGATATAGTAAAAGCATACAGCTATGTAGCAGGAAGAATGCTCCCATCCTTTAGACAGCTTACATCTCGCGGCGCGAAACGTACATCCCGCGTGCTGAGATATGCATCCCGACTGCCGAGATGTGCATCCCGGCATGCGAGATGAAACGAAAGTAATGAGAAAGATGATAGAAAGGTAGGGAAGAGAGGGGAAAAGGAGTAATGAGGGGCATGACAAAGACAGACCTTATCCAGGCACACCAAAGGACTGAAAAAGAAAAGGAGCACAGAAGTACGCCGGTCATTGAACACCCGTTTCGTACTCTGTGCCCCTCTCTATCTGGAAAACGGTCAAGAAAATACAACCGTTATTGCAGCACCGTTCCGTCCGCCTGCACCTTTACATATACATCCTGTTCGCCTTTCTCCAGTTCGATCAGGTAGTAATCGCCGGCAGGAGTCTGCACGTAGTCGGCATCGTCCATCACGAAACCGGCATGAGCGGCCAGGGCTGCGTCTTTTACAACCTGCGGAACATCGGTCAAACGTATGTCCCACGAAGTGGAAACCCACTCACCGGCAGTAGTGAAGCGTACTTCTTTCGCCGTGCGGTCGTGAATGATGTCTACCTCTACCCAGTTGGCCTCGTAGTCAGTCTCTACAATGCTGGCACCGGGATAGTTCTTTTCGATAAAGGTACGCATGGCATCTGTCAGGTCGGAAGGCAAGTAGCTGCCGGCGCCACCGTCCGTATCGGGTACTTCCTTTACGAGAATACCGTCAACATTGTAGTGCAGATCCATTTCCTGATTGCCCGACTCTACTTCAATCACGTAGACTGTCTCCATCGCTCTGCGTTCTACCATGTCCACGTCTTCTACCTTCCACTGGGCATACTGGCTGCTTTGGAAAGCGCTTCTCACCGCTGCAGGCAGTACATCGTAAGGCAGGTCGGTCTCGGTCATCTGCCAGATGCCGTCGGGAGTAAACCAGGCATCGGCCTCGTACCGGTCATTATAGAATTCGGCTACGTAGTGGGCACCTTCCGTCTCCCACTTCACCACTTGTGTATTAGGATATTTCTCGGCAAAGGCATTTTGCAATTCGGCCGATACGGCAATACCTTTGTCATCATCGTCGTCACAACTTTGCAAGTTCAGACTCAACAGGCCAGCTGCCAGCAACATAAAAAACATCTTCAGTTTCATAATCATTTCCTTTCTTTTTTAGTTAATCATACTCATTTGTTTGCTGCAAAGATGAGGGCTAAATCTGGAAAGATTCTGGAAGTATATACCAAATTGGCAGAAAACCGCTATCTTTGCACATATTTATTTCCAAAAGCGTTCATAACAAAAGAGATACATACAGATATGGAAAAGAAATTCAAACGTACCACCGTGACATCGGCACTGCCCTATGCCAACGGACCTGTTCATATCGGACACCTGGCCGGCGTCTATGTACCGGCCGACATCTACGTCCGCTACCTGCGACTCAAGAAGGAAGACGTCATCTTCATCGGCGGAAGCGACGAGCACGGAGTGCCCATCACCATCCGCGCCAAGAAGGAAGGCTGCACGCCGCAGGACATCGTCGACCGTTATCACACCCTGATACGCGATTCGTTCAAGGAGTTCGGCATCTCGTTCGACGTCTACGGACGTACCTCTTCGGAAGTGCACCACAAGACTGCTTCCGACTTCTTCCGCAAGCTCTACGACAAGGGCGAATTCATCGAAAAGACCTCCATGCAATATTATGATGAGGAAGCCAAGACTTTCCTGGCCGACCGCTACATCACCGGCGAGTGCCCCCGTTGCCATGCCGAAGGTGCCTATGGCGACCAGTGCGAGAAGTGCGGCTCGACACTGAGCCCCACCGAGCTCATCAACCCCAAAAGTGCTATCAGCGGCAGCGCGCCTGTCATGAAGGAAACCAAGCACTGGTACCTCCCGCTAGACAAGCATGAAGGCTGGTTGCGCCAATGGATTCTCGAAGACCACAAGGAATGGCGTCCCAACGTCTACGGTCAGTGCAAGTCGTGGCTCGACATGGGATTGCAGCCGCGTGCCGTGAGCCGCGACCTTGACTGGGGTATCCCCGTGCCCGTAGAAGGTGCCGAGGGCAAAGTGCTCTACGTATGGTTCGACGCTCCCATCGGCTACATCAGCAACACCAAGGAACTGCTGCCCGACTCGTGGGAGAAGTGGTGGAAAGACCCCGAAACACGCCTCGTCCACTTCATCGGCAAGGACAACATCGTCTTCCACTGCATCGTCTTCCCCGCCATGCTGAAAGCCGAAGGTTCGTACATCCTGCCCGACAACGTACCCTCGAACGAATTCCTCAATCTCGAAGGCGACAAGATATCCACTTCTCGTAACTGGGCCGTTTGGTTGCACGAATATCTGCAGGACTTCCCCGGCAAACAGGACGTGCTGCGCTACGTGCTCACCGCCAACGCTCCCGAGACGAAGGACAACGACTTCACCTGGAAAGACTTCCAGGCACGCAACAACAACGAACTGGTAGCCGTCTATGGCAACTTCGTGAACCGTGCCCTGCAACTTACCAAGAAATACTTCGACGGCATAGTGCCCGCCTGTGGCGAACTGACCGACTACGACCGCGAAACACTGAAGGAATTTGCCGACGTGAAGACCGAAGTAGAGAAACTGCTCGACGTATTCAAGTTCCGCGATGCACAGAAGGAAGCCATGAACCTGGCCCGCATCGGTAACAAGTACCTGGCCGACACCGAACCGTGGAAGCTGGCAAAGACCGACATGAACCGCGTACAGACCATCCTGCACATCGCTCTGCAACTGACAGCCAATCTGGCTATCGCCTTCGAACCCTTCCTGCCCTTCAGCAGCGAACGCCTGCGCCACATGCTGAACATGGAAAGCTTCGACTGGGCCAACCTGGGACGCACCGACCTGCTGCCCGCCGGACACAAGCTGGGCGAACCCGAACTGCTGTTCGAGAAGATTGACGACGAAGCCATCCAGGCACAGGTAGACAAGCTGCTGGCTACGAAGAAAGCCAACGAGGCAGCCAACTACAAGGCAAACCCTGTGAAGCCCGTCATCTCGTTCGAAGAGTTCGAGAAGCTCGATATCCGTGTAGGTACCGTACTCGAATGCTCGGCCGTACCCAAGATGAAGAAGCTGCTCCAGTTCAAGATTGCCGACGGTCTGGAGAACCGCACCATCGTAAGCGGCATCGCCCAACACTACAAACCCGAAGAGCTGGTAGGCAAGCAAGTATTGTTCATCGCCAACCTGGCTCCGCGCCAGTTCAAGAACGGCCTCGTCAGCCAGGGCATGATCCTCTCTGCCGAGAACTACGACGGCTCGCTGGCCGTCACTTCCGTACTGCGCGAGGTGAAGCCGGGAAGTGAAGTGAAATAATTTATTCTCACCACAGAGACCACGGAGTTTCACAGAGTTCTTTTCAATGGTTACACACATGAACTGACTCTGCGAAACTCTGTGTCCTCTGTGGTGAATCTTTCCATGCACGTATGAGCCCAAGCACTCTGAAAGAGAAAACCGCCCGCGGCCTGTTCTGGGGAGGATTCAGCAACGGCATACAACAGCTGCTGAACCTTGTCTTCGGAATTTTTCTGGCACGCCTGCTCGACCGTTCCGACTACGGTATGGTGGGACTGCTTACGGTCTTTTCGGCCGTTGCCTCAGCCTTGCAGGAAGGAGGATTCATCTCGGCACTGACCAACAAGAAGCAGGCCGAACACCGCGACTACAATGCAGTCTTCTGGTTCAGTACGCTGTGCAGCATTACGTTCTACCTCATTCTATTCTTTGCCGCGCCGCTGATTGCAGATTTCTACCGGATTCCTGAACTTGTTCCCCTGTCGCGTCTGTTATTTCTGGGGTTTGTCATTTCCAGTCTGAGCATTGCGCCACGGGCTTATCTGTTCAAGCATCTCAAGATTAAAGAAACCACCATCATCTCCATTTCCGCCCTGTGCGTGTCGGGCGTTGTGGGCATTACGCTGGCTGCCAACGGATTCGCCTACTGGGGTCTGGCTGTTCAGTCGCTGTCATTCGTCAGCGTGGTCACACTGCTCAACTTCTACTTTGCCCGCTGGCGTCCCAGCCTGAGCATCGACCTGCGCCCCATCCGCAGCATGATAGGTTTCAGCAGCAAGCTGATTGTGACCAACATCGTCAACATCGTCAACAACAACCTGTTCTCGATGATACTGGGTAAGTTCTACTCTGCCCACGAAGTCGGCGACTTTACGCAAGCCAACAAATGGAACGGCATGGGTCATACGCTCATCACCAACATGATAAACGGCATTGCACAGCCCGTCTTTACCAGCATCTCCGACGACCGCGAGCGTCAACTGGCCGTGTTCCGCAAGTTGCTGCGCTTTACGGCATTCATCTCTTTCCCCGCCATGTTCGGGCTCAGCCTGATAGCCCGTGAACTGATTGTCATCACCATCACCGAGAAGTGGCTGTCCAGTGCCTACATCCTGCAACTGCTCTGCATCTGGGGGGCGTTCATTCCCATCAGCAGCCTGTTCTCCAACTTGGTCATCAGCCGGGGACATTCGTCCGTATACATGTGGAACACCATCGGCATCTGCCTGCTGCAACTGGTCACCGCCTGCGCCCTGTACCCCTTTGGCATGCAATGGATGCTGCGTGCCTTTGTTGTAATCAACATCGGCTGGCTCTTCGTATGGTTCCGTTTCGTCCACCTCGAAATCGGCCTTATGCTGAAAGACATGCTGAAAGACATCGCGCCCTATCTGGGTCTTTCGGCCCTGCTGACCATCGGTACGCACTACCTGACCCGTAACATCGAAAACCTCTACCTGTCCATGGGGACGAAGATAGTCACCGTAGCCGCACTGTATGCCCTGATTCTGTGGCGGCTGAAGTCCGTCATCTTCAAGGAAAGCATTCAATTCCTCTTAAAGAAAAAGATCGTATGAGCCGCATAGCCTATATTCTTTCCGCCTACAAAGATGCGCCCCACCTAACACGCTTAATAGCCGCACTGGACGACAATGCCGACTTCTACGTCCACATCGACCGCAAAGCCGACGACCGCCCCTTCCGACAACTGTTAGAAGGAAAGGTCACCTTCGTCCCCTCGCACTGGGTAAGCTGGGGTGGTTGGGAACAGGTGGAATACCAGAAGGAACTGCTGGCCGCCGTCATCCGCAGCGGGGTGGACTACGGCCGCGTGGTATGCCTGAGCGGACAGGACTATCCGCTGTGGAACAATGCGGAGATTCACCGCTACTTCGACGAATATGCCGACACGGAATTCATCATGGGCATGAACCTGTCGCAATGCCACGTTGCCTATCAGCGGAACAAAATAGTCTGCTACCACTTCTTCCGCGACCTGGAGTGGAGGAGCCAGTGGTGGAAAAACAAGTTCATCGTAGCCTCGCGCCACCTGATGAAACTGCTCCCCGTCCGCAAACCGCCTTATACCTATATAAAAGGAAAGAAAGCGGAAGTCTATTTCGGCTCCGACTACTGGGCACTGACCCTGCCCTGCGCACGCTACGTATATGAACGGCTCTGCACCGAGAAACAATTAGTACGCTACTTCCGCACCAGCTTCGTACCCAGCGAACTGTGTATCCAGACCCTCGTCTTCAACTCCCCGTTCGGGGCACATGCCCTGCTGCACCGGGGAGACTATCCCGGCCTGTCAGGTCTGACCCCGTTGCACTACATCGAATACGGCAAAGCCATCAAGGCACTGACCGCCGACGACCTGCCGAAGCTGACGCAATCGGGCAAGATGTTCTGCCGGAAAGTGATAAGCGGCACTTCCGACGCACTGGCGCAAACCATCGACAACCTCCGTCTTTCACCTCAAAACCCAAGCTCATGCACATACTGATTCTTCCCATGTACTATCCCGAGCCGGGAGCTCCCGCCCATCGCGGATACATGTTCCACGAACAGGCCATGCAGATAGCCCGTGCCGGATGCCGCGTCGGGCTGGTCTATACCGAACAGCGGCTGCGCAAGGACTTCACCTGGAAGCGGTTCTGCCACGAAAGCCACTTCCAGATGACCCGCGAGGACAACGGCACGTTCGTCACCCTGCGCCTTCATGCCTGGAACCCCAAACTGACTACCCGCATCGGAGGACTGATATGGGCCAACCTGACCCTGCTGGCCGTGCGCAACTACATCCGCCACTACGGAAAGCCCGACCTGATACATGCCCACTTCGGCACCTGGGCCGGCTATGCCGCCCGTCTGGCCTACCGCCGCTACGGCATTCCCTACGTGGTCACCGAGCACGCTTCGTCCATCAACCACGGGCACGTGACGCCTACCCAGGCCACCACGTTGCGCACTGCCTACAGCCAGGCCCGCAAGGTGATCTGTGTAGGTTCATTGCTCCGGAAGAACCTGACGCCTTACCTGGTCCGCCCCGACCAGGCCACCGTGATTCCCAACTTTGTAGACATCTCCACCTTCCGCCCCGGCGGCCGCCATACGGACAAGGAACGCAGCTTTACCTTTGTCAGCGTGGGCAACCTGAATCCGCGGAAAGGATTTGCCGAACTGATTGAAGCCTTCCGCTGCAGCTTTGGCCAGATGCCGCACGTGTCGCTCGTCATTGCCGGCGACGGCGAGGAGCAGCCTCATCTGCAAGCCCTGATTCAACAACTGCACCTGGAGCGGCAAGTCACTCTGACAGGGCGGTTGCCCCGCGAAGAAGTGGCCCGCCTGTTGGCCCGTTGCGATGCCTTTGTACTGGCTTCGCACGCCGAGACCTTCGGCATCGTGTTCATCGAAGCCATGGCCACCGGAATGCCTGCCATCGGCACCGTCTGTGGCGGTCCGGAGGACATCATTACGCCCGAAAGCGGTTACCTGATACCGCCCGGCGACGTCGGACTGCTGGCCGAGAAGATGAAACTGCTGTACGACCGCTACGAGACCTTCGATCAGGCTGCCATCCGCCGTTCCATTGCCGAACGTTTCGACTTCGGACTGGCGGGACAGAAGCTAAAGGCTGTCTATGAAGCAGCTCTGCAGACCGCACCGCAAGCCTCTGCCCCGCACAAATCCGGACAGGCCTGACAAGGACCACCAGCAGACAAACACCCCATCAACCCCAACACCGAAACGAACAGAAAGAAAAAATGAAGATAGCCGTCATCGATTGCTCCGTCTCCGGTCACCGCGAGACTTACTATAAAGAATTTACCCTTGCCTGGGCCAGTCTGGGACACGATGTCCTGCTGTGCGCCCCACGGGCATCGGGTACCGAACAAGCAGCCACCTTCGTGCCCATCGACACCCGTCCGCTGCGTCCGCTGCCCGTCGGCCAACCCATCCGCAAGAAGCTGACGGTGCTGCACAACGCCTGCATCCGTCTGCAAAACCTGTCCACCATCAACAGACAAATCGGCGATTTCCATCCCGACCAGGTTTACTTTCCCTGCTTGGACGACCTGCTGCCCACGCTGGGGCCTCTCGCCCTGTTCGACCGCCTGATGCCCTATCCGTGGAGCGGGCTGCTGGTACAGTCCATGCTGCCTGCCTACCGTCCGGGACAGCCCGACGTCCGTCCCTACCTGCGCAGCCGTCATTGCCAGGGAATAGGTGTGCTGAACGAGTTCTCCACAGACAGTCTGAAGAGATTCCAGTCCCGCATCGACTGCCTGCCCGACTTTGCCGACCTGTCACAACCCGACGAGAGTTATCCCCTGCTGCATACGCTACGCGAACGGGCCGCCGGACGGAAAATCGTTTCGCTGACAGGCTCCATCGGCACCCGCAAGGGCATCGACCTGCTACTGAGCGTCATTCCCACCCTGCCCGCGGACGAATACTTCTTCCTGATGGCAGGAAAGTCGTGGCTGACCGAAGAGCAGACCCGCCGGGTCAAGGCCTTCGAAGCCGCCCACGCCAACTGCCTGTTTGCCTTGGAGCGCATTCCCGACGAAGCCTGCTTCAACGCCCTGATAGCTGCCAGCGACGTAGTCTTTGCCGCCTACCGCCACTTCAGCGGCAGCAGCAACTTGCTGACCAAGGCCGCTGCTTTCGGCCGTCCCATCGTGGTAAGCAGCGGACAGTGCATGGGACGGCGTGTAGAGCACTACGGCACAGGCATTGCCATTGCCGAAGACGATACCCAGGCCTGCCGCGAAGCCATCGTCCGCCTCTGCCGCGACGGTGTGCCCTGCCCCGAAGGACCGGCCGCCTACGCCGCACAGCACAGCCTGCAACGTCTGGTCCCCATCCTGAAAAGCTATACCTGAACCCTTCACCATTCACCATTAACCATTTATCATTAACCATTATGAAAGTATTATTCACCTTCGGCGGAATGCCCCACTACCTGAACGCCATGCTGGAGAAACTCCAGACCAAAGGAGCCGACATCACCGTCGTCAGCCCCCAGAAAGGAAACGCCACCATCGGCAAAGGCGTCAAGATGGTGGAAGAAGGTGCTTACCGCCACCTCAATACACAGGAAAAGAAGATGTATTACGGCAAAAGCGGATTCCCTGCCCTGCCCAGCATCATTGCCGACGAACGCCCCGACATCGTTGTGCTGGGCTGGCCCTACTTTCTGCAGGTCTTCTTCCAGCCGTCGCTGCGCCGTGCCCTGAAGCGTTGTGGCGCCCGGTTGGTGATTCGCGAGATTCCCTTCCAGACACCGCCCTACGGACAGATACGCGATTACTTCCGCCAACACCCCATGTACGACGAAGGCATGCGCCTGCTCAGCACGGGCAAGGCTTTCTACCTGCGCCAGTGGCTGACGGCCCGCATCCGCAAGTACTGCTATGCCCGCGTCGCAGGTACCCTCAACTACTCCACGGCGGCCTACGACATCCTGCCTTCGTACGGCGTGAAGCGCGAACAGATTCACGTCACCTATAACTCGACAGACACCGAAGCCCTGTGGCGCGAGAAGGCTGCCGTACTGGCTGCCCCCGCCCTGTTGCCACCGTCGGAAAGGCGACTGCTCCACATCGGGCGGTTGGTAAAATGGAAACGCGTGGACCTGCTCATCGAAGCTTTCGCCCGGACGCTGACCCAATATCCCGATGCCGAATTAGTCATCGTGGGCAACGGTCCCGAACTGGACAACCTGAAGAAGCAAGCCGCCTCCTTAGGCTTGCCCCTCCGCAGCAAGGAAGAGAACGGGGTTGACGGGCGTGGCTGCGTGCGCTTCATCGGCGCCGTTTACGACCCGAAGGAACTGGGAGCTTACATGAACGAGGCAACCGTCTATGTGCTGGCCGGCATGGGCGGACTGTCCATCAACGACGCCATGACCTACGCCCTGCCCGTGGTCTGCTCCGTGTGCGACAGTACCGAGCGCGACCTGGTGACCGACGGACGAAACGGTCTCTTCTTCCGCGACGGCGATGCCGACAGTCTGACCGAAAAAATCCTCCAACTGCTGGCCTCGCCCCAGGAGTGCCGCCGCATGGGACAGGAGTCGGAACGCATCATCCGCGAGCAAATCAACATCGACACCGTCAGCGAACGCTACCTGAAAGCCTTCGCCGATTTCCTCCGTCGCTGACGTCTGTCGGTCCGAAGGCAGGTGCCGTTCTTTCTGCACACAGGTTGCAGTCGCGCTGCAAACAAGTGTGCAGTGACGCTGCAAACAAGCGTGCAGTGACACTGCAACAGGCGTGCAGTAACTCTGCAACGGGCGTGCAGTGGCTCTGCAACGGGCGTGCAGTAACTCTGCAGCGGGCGTGCACAGACAGTGCAGCGGACGTGCAGCAACCATATCACCAGGGAAATAGCATCAGAAAACAGGCTGGCGGCCACAGCCGTCCCAGCCCAAAGCCAACCGGAAGCCTCAGCGTACGGCCTCGGTCAGCGCCTTTACAATCCGTTCGCAGGCACGGCCGTCGCCGTAAGGATTGTGAGTCTCGGACATGCGGCGATACATATCCGCATCCGTCAGCAGTTCGGACACGTTGGCCACGATGGCATCGGCATCCGTACCCACCAGCTTCACCGTTCCTGCCTCTACGGCTTCGGGACGCTCGGTGGTGTCGCGCATCACCAGTACCGGCTTGCCCAACGAAGGAGCCTCTTCCTGCACGCCACCGCTGTCGGTCAGCAGCAGGGTGGAGTGACGCATGGCGTAAACAAAAGGCAGATAGTCCAGCGGGGCAATCAGGCGTACGTTGTCAAGTCCTGACAGCAGTTCATAGACGGGCTTCTGCACGTTGGGATTCAGATGGACGGGATAGACAATGTCCATCTCCGGATGACGACCGGCAATCTCACGGATGGCACGGCAGATGTGCTGGAAGCCTTCGCCGAAGTTCTCGCGACGGTGTCCGGTGACAAGGATGTAGGGACGACGGCCCACCTCGTAACCCTTGGACAGGAGTTCGGCATGCACCTTTTCCTTCATGCCCGGCTTGTGGTCGATAATGTCCACCGCCATCAGCAGGGCGTCGATGACTGTGTTTCCGGTAACGAATATCTTTCCGTCGGCCACGCCCTCGCGCAGCAGGTTCTGCCGCGACTGATCGGTAGGAGCAAAGTAGAGCGAAGTGATGCGGTCGGTCACCTGACGGTTCATCTCTTCGGGCCAGGGCGACAGCATGTTGTACGTGCGCAGCCCTGCTTCCACGTGTCCTACGGGTATCTGCATGTAGAAGGCAGCCAGCGAAGCGGCCATAGAAGTCGTAGTGTCGCCGTGAACCAGTACCACGTCGGGACGGAAGTCCTTCAGCACGTCGCGCAAGCCCAGCAGCACACGCGAAGTGATGTCGTACAGGTCCTGATTGGGCGCCATGATGTTCAGGTCGTACTCGGGTACGATGTCAAACACTTCGAGCACCTGATCCAGCATCTGGCGGTGCTGGGCAGTGACGCAAACACGGGTTTCAAAAGCCTCACGGTCGCCTTGCAGGGCTTTCACCAACGGTGCCATCTTGATGGCTTCGGGGCGGGTACCGAAAACAAGCAGTATCTTTTTCATGGGTCAGTCTGTTTTTATTTCATTTTCTTACCCCGCAGAAGTCCAGCTCTATCTTCGAGCTGTCCTTAGGGATGCTGAGGAAGGGCGTATGGCGCACTAACCACGCCACGATGTCGGCCCGACGGTAAGCCTCTTCATAGCCGGTCAGGTGGAAGCTGGGATGGGTTTCGATGTTGGGCTCCACAATCAGCACATCGGCACGGCTCTCCGAAACCACACGCGAGGCAATATACTTGGCGGGCGACTCGCGCAGGTCGTCGATGTTGGGCTTGAAAGCCAGGCCCATGCAGGCTACTACCGGCTCGCGTCCCTGCTCTTCGACAAACTTACGGCAGGCTTCCAGCACCTTGTTGGCACACCAGTCGGCCTTATAGTCGTTGGTCTCGCGGGCGCGCTTGATGAGCTGTGCCTGCTCGGGATAGTCGGAAACAATGAACCACGGGTCTACGGCGATGCAGTGTCCGCCCACGCCGCAACCGGGTTGCAGGATGTTGACACGCGGGTGTTTGTTGGCCAGTTCGATGAGCTCCCACACGTTGATACCGGCACGGTCGCAAATCATGGACAGCTCGTTGGCAAAGGCAATCTGCGCGTCGCGGCTGGAATTCTCCGTCAGCTTGCACATCTCGGCCGTACGGGCATTGGTACGGTGCAGCTTACCTTGCACGAAGGCGGAGTAGAACTCGATGGCCTTGTCGGTCGAAGCCTCATCGATGCCACCTATTACACGATCGTTGTGCACCAGTTCGTAAAGGGTATTGCCAGGCAACACACGCTCGGGACAGTAGGCGATGAAGATCTGTCCCTTCAGTTCGGGACGCTGGCTGAAGATGAGTTCGGCCATACGCTCGGTGGTGAACACAGGCGAAGTCGATTCGATGACAAACAGGTTGCCGGGCTTCAGACAAGGAATGACCGAACGGGTAGCAGCCTCTACGTACGTGATGTCTGCACGGTGGTTCTGCTTGAAGGGCGTCGGAACCACGATGAAAAAGGCGTCGGCCTCTTCGGGTTTGGCGACAGCACGCAGACTTCCGCTCTGCACCGCTTCGCGCACCACCCGCTCCAGGTCGGGCTCCACGATATGTACTTTTCCCTGATTGACGGTTTCCACTACCGAGGGATTGACGTCCACTCCTACCACCTGATAACCATGATGGGCTGCTACAGCCGCGGTGGGCAGGCCAATGTAACCCAATCCTACAAATACAACCTTTTTCATATAGAATATATATTTAGTTCTTTGTCATAACACGGGCAAAAGTACAAATAATATGTGTGACTTTGCACCGTTTCTCGCCGAAAACCACTACTTTTGCAGCAAATAACGGGCATTTCATTGTCTATTCTCTATTTTTCAATTGACCATTCAAAAAGATGAGAGTACTATTGATCAATACATCCGAACGTATCGGCGGCGCCGCCATAGCCTGTAGCCGGCTGATGGAAGCCCTGAAGAACAACGGCATCAAGGCCAAAATGCTGGTGCGCGACAAGCAGACCGAACAGATCACCGTCGTGTCGCTCGACCGCAGCTGGCGGTTAGTATGGAAATTCGTGTGGGAACGCATCCGCATCTGGCAGGCCAACCGCTTCAAGAAGCACAACCTGTTCGCCATCGACATTGCCAACACCGGTACGGACATCACCTCACTGCCCGAATTCCAGCAGGCCGACGTCATCCACCTGCATTGGATCAATCAGGGAATGCTCTCGCTGAAGAACCTGAAAAAGATATTCGATTCGGGGAAGCCCATCGTGTGGACCATGCACGACATGTGGCCCGCAACCGGCATCTGCCACTACGCCGGCGATTGCAGCCTCTACGAAGAAGAGTGTCACCACTGTCCCCAACTCTACGGCGGCGGAAGCCGTAAAGACCTTTCCAACCGCGTGTTCCGCAAGAAACGCGAGCTCTACCGCAACCACCCCGTCACGTTCGTGGCATGCAGCCACTGGCTCGAAGGCATGGCACGGAAAAGTGCGTTGCTGACGGGACAGAACATCATCAGCATCCCCAACGCCATCAATACCAACCTCTTCAAGCCACGCAGCAAGCAGGAAGCGCGAAGCCGGTGCATGCTGCCGCAGGACATCAAACTGATACTGTTCGGCTCGGTGAAAATCACCGACCCACGCAAAGGCATGCAATACCTGATTGAATCGTGCAAACTGCTGGCCGGAAAGCATCCCGAACTGGTGAAGGAACTGGGTATCGTAGCTTTCGGCAACCAGTCGAAGCAATTGGAGAACCTGTTGCCCTTCAAAGTCTATCCGCTGGACTTCGTACACGACGAGCACCAGTTGGTCAACATCTACAATTCGGTTGACATCTACGTCACTCCCTCGTTGCAGGACAATCTGCCCAACACCATCATGGAAGCCATGGCATGCGGCATCCCCTGCGTAGGCTTCAACGTAGGCGGCATACCGGAGATGATAGACCACCTGCACAACGGCTACGTCGCACAGTACAAATCGTCGGAAGACTTAGCCAACGGCATCTACTGGACCCTGACCGACCCGGGCTACAACAGCCTGTCCGAAGAAGCCTACCGGAAAGTAGTGACACACTATTCGGAACAGGTCATCGCCAAGAAGTTCACCGATCTCTACAACAAAGTCACCGGAAGCAATGCATAATCACCTCACACCGAAGTTCAGCGTCATTACCGTCTGCTACAACGCCCAGGCTACCATCGAAGATACCATCCAAAGTGTCATTGCGCAGACCTACCACCACGTGGAGTACATCATCGTGGACGGCGCCTCGAAGGACCGTACCCTGTCCATCATCAACCGCTATCGCGACCGCATCGCCACCGTCGTAAGCGAACCTGACAAGGGACTGTACGACGCCATGAACAAAGGCCTCCGCCTTGCCACGGGCGACTACGTCTGCTTCCTCAACGCGGGCGACAGCTTCCACGAGGACGACACCCTGCAACAGATGGTGCACACCCTGCGCGAACTGACCGAACTGCCCGACGTACTCTATGGCGAAACGGAACTGGTCGATGCCGAAGGACACTTTGTACGCATGCGCCGTCTTCAAGCACCCGAACATCTGACGTGGCGCAGCTTCCGACATGGGATGTTGGTGTGCCATCAGGCATTCTTCGCCAAGCGCACGCTGGCCGAGCCCTACGACCTCAGCTACCGCTTTTCGGCCGACTTCGACTGGTGCATCCGCATCATGAAAAAGTCAAAGGTATTGCACAATACGCACCTCACTCTGATCGATTATTTAGAGGAAGGCATGACCACCCGCAACCACAAGGCTTCGCTGCACGAACGTTTCCGCATCATGACGAAGCATTACGGCTGGCTGAGTACCGTGGTTCATCACGCCTGGTTCGTGGTGAGGGCAGTGATAAAGAAGTAAATAAAGGATATATTAATTATTTTTCAGGCACGGATTACACGGAAAGACACCGGAAAATAATCCGTGAGTCTCCGCGTAATCCGTGCCTGAAAGAAAGCAGTCCCTTAAACAGGTTCTTTCATTCGGCTCCTTCCGTCTGTTGCTCAGCAGGTTCCAACTCTAAGTTCACAATGGTATTGTCCCACTTGAACATCTTTCCGGTTCCAAAGTCAACCAGGAAACCCGGCCAGAAAAGAATATTCCACAGACTGGAAGCATTGAAATTGGTTTCGAGCAGGAAAGGTGTAGGATTGAAACCTTCCTTGCGGGCTATCAGTTGTTTGTCCTCGCGGCTCTTTTTGATTTTGGCAGTTACAGTGTTTTCTTCCTTCACTTCGGCAATCTTCACATTGGTCGCCGCATCAAAAATCTTGGTGCCGTTGGGCGCCATGAACGTTACCGCTTGGCGCGAACCGGTAAAGATAGTGCAACAAGACGAAAACAACAGGCCGGCAAGGGCCACATACAAGACTCCTTTTTTCATAACTTTAAAGATGTTTGCAATAATGATAAAATAGTATATTGACTCTCTGTAATAATATTAATCTTCTATCAGCCATCCCTCTATCCCTCGCGTTTCCTTGCTGAAGTTCACGCCTACCTTAAACAGTTTCCGTGAGTCGGAAGCAAAGGGCAGGGCATACTGTTTGTCGTTAATCTGTTGCAACGCTTCTTCGGCGGTGCCGTCCAACTTGAACTCCATGACATAAATGTATTTGTCTGTCTTCACTACCATATCGATGCGTCCATTGGCAGTGTGATACTCCGCTTGCGTATAGAACCCCAGCAGCTTAAACACAATGAAAAGCACATTCTGATAATGCAGTTCCAGATCGCGCGCCAATTCGTAAGGGCTGTCGGCAAAGAAACTCTGAAGCCGTCGGAGGAAAGCATCCGCATTGCCTTGACGCACGTCCTTGACGAAGCTCATAATTTCGAACGACGGGTTACCCGTCTCCAAATGGGCATAACGGGGTAGCAGGAATTTGGTAAAGCCTTCTTCTACTTCTTTATTGGGGAATCCTAAGTAATATACTTGAAACTCGCGATCGTACCCCTTGATAGTCAGGTAACCGCTTTGATACAAGATGGGCACCGGATTGGTGTGCATCGTATCAATACCTCCCAACGAGTCGGCAGAAGCCATTTCTTCGGTCAGGCGGTGCAGGTCGTAACGACTGTGCTTCAGCAGTTCGACCAAGAAAGTGGGTGTACCGGTTTCGAACCAGTAGCTTCCGAACCGCATTTCTGCAAATGTGTTGAGCAAGCTAAAGGGATTATAAATATCTTCGCTCTCCTCGGTGAAGTGGTAGCCATCGTACATTTCTTTCAGTGCAACCTTGGTTTCCTCTTCAGTCAGCTTGTTCTGCCGACCTAATTCAATGATGTCTTCCTGAAAGTTACTGTACAGTTCTTCTTCGGTGATGCCGCACAGATTGGCGAAACGGTTGGACATGGAGATGTCCATCAGGTTGTTCAGGTCGCTGAACACGCTAACCTTGCTGAACTTGGTTACTCCGGTCAGTAGGGCGAACTTGATGTAACGGTCGCAGCTCTTCATCACGCCGTAGAAGGCTTTCAGCGTGTTGCGGTAGTCGGTCAGCAACGCTTCGTTGCCGATGGCCTGAAGCATGGGTTTATCGTACTCGTCGATGAGGATGACCACGTTGTGCCCCGTAACCGTACTGATTTTTTCTATCATATAAGAAAAACGCTCCTCGGGCGAACGTTCCTTTTTTTCGTCACCGTAGACAGCTTCCCATTTTTCGAGGTGCTGATTCAGGATTTCATTAAGCGAAGAATGGTTCTCGTATTTCTTGGTATTGAGATCGAGATGCAGGATGGGGTATTCCGTCCATTCCGTCTCCAACGTTTCCATGGCAAGTCCTTCAAACAAATCCTTCCGTCCCTGGAAATATGCCTCTAAGGTAGAGATAAGCAGGCTCTTCCCGAACCGACGGGGGCGGCTCAGGAAATAGTATTTACCGCTTTCCACAAGTCTGTAGATTAAAGCCGTCTTGTCAATGTAGAGATAATTTCCCTTACGGATTTCTTCAAAGTTCTGTATGCCTACCGGATAGTTTCTTTTCATAATGCACTCGAATTAAATGTTAATCTTCTATCAACCATCCCTCTATCCCCCGTATCTCCTTGCTGAAGTTCACGCCTACCTTAAACAGTTTCCGTGAGTCGGAGGCAAAGGGCAGGGCATACTGCTTGTCATTAATCTGTTGTAGTGCTTCTTCGGCGGTACCGTCCAGCTTGAACTCCATGACATAAATGTACTTATCTGTCTTCACCACCATATCGATGCGTCCGCTGGAAGTGTGATACTCGGCTTGTGTATAGAAACCCAGCAGTTTGAACACAATGAAAAGCACATTCTGGTAGTGCAGTTCCAGGTCGCGTGCCAGTTCGTAAGGGCTGTCGGCAAAGAAACTCTGAAGCCGTCGGAGGAAAGCATCCGCATCGCCCTGACGCACATCCTTGACGAAACTCATAATCTCGAACGATGGGTTGCCCGTCTCCAAGTGGGCATAACGGGGTAGAAGGAATTTGGTGAAACCTTCTTCTACTTCTTTATTGGGGAATCCTAAATAGTAAACTTGGAACTCACAGTCGTAACCCTTAATAGTCAGGTAACCGCTCTGATACAAGATGGGCACCGGATTGGTGTGCATCGTATCAATACCTCCCAACGAGTCGGCAGAAGCCATTTCTTCGGTCAGGCGGTGCAGGTCGTAACGACTGTGCTTCAGCAGTTCGACCAAGAAAGTGGGTGTACCGGTTTCGAACCAGTAGCTTCCGAACCGCATTTCTGCAAATGTGTTGAGCAAGCTAAAGGGATTATAAATATCTTCGCTCTCCTCGGTGAAGTGGTAGCCATCGTACATTTCTTTCAGTGCAGCCTTGGTTTCCTCTTCAGTCAGCTTGTTCTGCCGACCTAATTCAATGATGTCTTCCTGGAAGTTACTGTACAGTTCTTCTTCGGTGATGCCGCACAGATTGGCGAAATGGTTGGACATGGAGATATCTCTCAGGTTGTTCAGATCGCTGAACACGCTAACCTTGCTGAACTTGGTTACTCCGGTCAACAGAGCGAACTTAATGTAGCGGTCGCAACTCTTCATCACGCCATAGAAGGCTTTCAGCGTGTTGCGGTAGTCGGTCAGCAACGCTTCGTTGCCGATGGCCTGAAGCATGGGTTTATCGTACTCGTCGATGAGGATGACCACGTTGCGCCCCCACTTCTCTGCCGCACGCTGTATCACCCCCTGGAAGCGTAAGGACAGGGTCGTCTCACTGGGACGGGTTTCGTACATCGCCTCCCAAGCACACAAAGCATCGTTAAGGATGCTGTACAGGCTTTCCGGTGTATCATATTTCTGGGCGTTCAAATCCAAGTGCAGGATGGGATACTCGGTCCATTCCGTCTCCAACGTCTCCATGGCAAGCCCTTCGAAAAGTTCCTTTTTCCCCTGAAAGTATGCTTCTATGGTAGAGATTAGCAGACTCTTTCCGAAGCGACGGGGACGACTTAGGAAATAATACTGCCCTGATTTCACCAATTTGTAAATCAGTTCTGTTTTATCGATATAGCAGTAGTTTCCGCTACGTATCTTTTCAAAATTCTGTATGCCTACCGGATAGTTTCTTTTCATAATGCTTCAGGATTTACTTACCAATGAACCAGAGATAATATCTGTTACAAAGATAAAGATTTTTATGTCATGCACAAGCAATCTTCTTTTCCATCTTCTCTGTAAGCCTTCTGTTTATCGAACACACTATCTTAAGACGTCAGTTTTCAGAACACAGCTTTGAACGACAGGTGAAAGTCGGCACGCAACACCCGTATCTTGTTCCATTTGCTCAAATCGACCGTTCCTTCCACTCCGTTGTCGTCTACATCCAGCGACGAACTGTTTCCACCGATCAACGAAGCACCCGCACCCATGTAAAATCCTTTATACAGGCGGTAGCTGAAGCCCAAGTCCATGTTGACACCCAGAAAGCCGGTCGAATAAGTCGGTTGTTCCTTGTCATCGGCAAAACCTTCGGTACGGTAGTGCATATAACCTGCTCCGATGGTGTACTCCATGCACAGCCGCGGGGTAATCATCCGCCGCAGCCCCACTTGTGGCGCAATGTAGTTCAGGTTCACATTCTCGGCCAGCATGCCGACACCGTCCACCTCGTAGTTCTCGGAAGCAGTGAAGAAGTTGTACTTCAAGCCTACCTGCCACAGCTCGTCCAAAAGCCAGAAAACTTCGACGTTGCTGCTGAAAGATTTATCGTAAGCATCGCGATAGCTGACACCATAGGGCGACAGATTGGAGTTGCCTAACAAATGCCCCGCACCAAACTCGGCTGACAAGGTAAACTTGCCTTCGGAAGAAGACTGTGCAAAAGAAGCAAAACTGACTGCTGAGAGCAGAACGAATAAAAGAATGAAGCGTTTCATCATTATAGAACTTTTTTATATTTTGGAATAAATCACGTTCCTAAATTTCCCTAACTGGGAAAAAATTACTGCCTAACTGGGAAAAAATTATTAGATAGTTAGGAAAAAAACGAAAGCCAATAACGGCATATTTTCAGCCATGCAAGCCGAATACCTTCTGATTACATTATTGCCTTGCTCCGTAACGTGCCTTTACTGTTATCGTATCCAGAGGATTTTTCTGGTTATAAAACACACCATCCACCAGCACTTCGATCATAGGTGAAATGGATGTCACCCAGTTGACATAAAATATTTCCGCACGAACCGGATGTTCTTTGTCCGGAATATAATAAGTTTTATCCACACCTTCACCCGTTATCAGTCTGATGCAATCGGTTTTTGTTTCCAGCAAGTCATAGTCATAATCGGTTATGTAACGGGGGATACGGCTGTCGTCAATTCCATGCAGCACCACTTTCATCACCAAGTCTTCACGAAGTACAATACCTGTCGACATAAAAACAACAACTGAGTCTGTCCATTGAAATGATCCGGAAGAAGTTACGACCGGCCTCGACTGAACCGAATTGGATAAACTAAACTGTTCTTCTCCCACCGTTCCTTCAAAATACCCCCAAAACACACTGCTTCGAGGAAAGGGGTGAGAAGTTTCTTCCACCATTTCTTCGCTATTATCACACGAAGTAAATACAGCCAAAGCCGCAAAGCCAATAAGAAGGCTTAACACGAAAATATTAAAGTGTTTCATCATTTTCTTAGATTATTGACGTGCACAAAAAAAGTCATAATAAGCAAAAATTCCAAAGGAGGGAATGTTTTTAACACAAAAACATTCACCTCCTTCTCTATATCCTTTTCAATCAACGCAACCGTTCAATTTCCAACAAATGATAATTAGCCTCATCGCCGATGTGAGTCCTTAAAGAAAGCTGGTTGTCAGAGCACTCAAGCAACCACCAATAACCTTTCAAGGGAGCTCCTTCGCGGACAGTAGTAAACTGAATGCCATTATCGGACAACTGATAGGTAAACTCGTCGTAACGTTCTTCTGTTTTGACTTCACAAAAGATGCCTGTACCATCCTGATAGAACTCGATACGAACATCGTTTTCATAACTCACCCCGTCAAACACGGAGGTCAGCTTACCTTTCCAAACGGATTCCCCAATCAGAGCAGTCAAATCAGAGTCATCGTCACTACATCCCGTTACTGTAAATAAAGTGAGTAAAGTAAACAAAGAAAAAGAAAATAGTTTCATCATTGTTTTCATAATCAATCGTTTTTTCAAATTCATGCACAAAAATAAATCTATTTATCTGTTTACTTTCCAAAAACAGTACGCAAGTTGTACGCAAACCACACGAAAGATTTGCGTACAACTTGCGTACAAAGAGATTTGATATTTATTTAGAAATTCCGTATAAAGCGGTCCCAGTCGTCTGGCGTACCTTCCCGACCGAACACTTTCTTGTACAGGCGTTTGCGAATGGATGTTACAGCCTGCTTACTGCGGAGTACAAGCAAAGCGATACGCTTGAAAGGCATATCTATTTTGAGTAACAAACAAACCTGGATTTCCACTTCATTCATTGGGTACAAGTCTTTCAGCCGTTGCGTAAAATTCCGATAAGTATTATCTATCGCTGAAATCAATCCACTCCAGTCTTCCTCCAATATCTTATCATCGGTTTCATGAAACTTTATATAAATCGCAGAAGTTTGGAACGCCTTTACTGCTTCCTGTTCCATCTTTTGCTGTGCTTCTACCTGTTCGTTGTCTTTTTCTAACGAAAGTTTTTGTGCATGGAGCAATTCTTGCCGGGAGATATCCGATGTTGTCCTCACCTCTTGCAATTCTTTTTCCAGTTCGGCTATCCGCTTTTTATTTTCTTCTATAAACTCCTGGCTCTGTCGATACTTCTGTTCTTCCAAGGCTTTTAATTTCTGCAATTGATTGATTCTGCCTTCTTCCTTTCGTTTCCGGTTCTGCCGATAGGCAAAAAACAATGCAACCGCCACCACCATGCTTGCTGTAATCCAGACAATATAATTTTTCTGTTGCCTGTTCTGCATTTGCAACCGGTTGTTTTCCTCTTCCCGTAACTGATAATTGTAGAGTGCATTGATTTTGCGAACAGTTTCGGTACGGACAAGCTCACTGGTTGAGTCTGCATAAACCAAATATTTATCAAAATACTCAAACGCCTTTTCATAATTTCCCCTCAGACGTGCGATTTTGGCCAATCCCTCATATCCTTCTTTCTTATAGGAATACCGCTCCATCTCGGTCATTCGTTTCGAATAATAATAAGCTGAATCTATTTGATTTACACTAAAATAATAACGAGCTGCCGTACTATAACGAGGTGCTCTTTCTGCAAGACTCATCTGTGACAATGCCATTTGCAAACACTTATAAGCCTCTTTATACATCCCCAGTTGCGTATAATAGGCCGAAAGCTCCCCGTTCACTCTTCTTCTAAGGAAATTACTACCCAATCTGATTGCCAGACTATCTGCTCCCTTATAATAATAAAGTGCACTGTCCACCTGATTCAGCACACTATAGGCCCGACCAATGTTGCGAATGCAATAAACCAAAGCCGCGCTGTCCCCCTCCAACAAGTTGTATTGATAGCACTTCCGGAAAACAGGTAAAGCCTTGTCGTAAACGGCTTGATACAGGTACAAGGTTCCTATCTGACTGTAAATCCGGCTCAACAAGTCATAATCCTTCCCGTCTGCCGTTTCACTGGCTCGGATAAAGTAGTTGAGTGCCTGAGGAGCATCACCCAAGTCGGAATACACCCGCCCGGCATAATAATAAGTTTCGGGCAGGTGTTTCTTGTCGTCCTGACGCTCGTAGTAGCGAAGCACGCTCCGGATAAGCGAGTCGGAGGTGTGACGGATGTAAGCCTTGTCGCGTGCCTTCACAGTCAGCAGGTCGTAGTACATACGGACGGAACGGGGCTGAAGGAAGATGCTGTCGCGCAACGAATCGAGCAACGCCATTGCGCTGTCGGGATGGGTGTTAGCCAGCAAGGCCACCCGCTGCAAGGCAGGCAAACTATCGTTCCGCTTGCCACACGAGACGATGGCAAGCAGCAGGAGAGGGAAGAAAAGCAACAGTGTGCGAAGTGTACGCATGTAAAAACAGATTTCTGATTTTTAAGTTTCCGGTTTCACAATTTACTTCTCCAACAGCTTCCTCAACTCGGCCACACCTTCCGAAGCCCCCTTACGGATGACATGAACCGGCCTTGAGCTGTGCGTGTCCACCGGCTTGGGGTCGATGAGGTAGACTTCCGCCTCGCGGGGCACATAGTGCAGCAGACCGGCTGCCGGATAAACGTTCAGCGAAGTGCCGATGATGACGAAGATGTCTGCCTTCTGCACGTATTCGATAGCGGTTTCAATCTCGGGCACAGCCTCGCCGAACCACACGATGAAGGGACGCAACTGGCTGCCGTCGCCAGCCTTGTCGCCCAAGTGCACCTCGTATTCGGAAGGCTTCAGTTCCTTGATGAAGTGCGGATTGTAGGGGTCGCGACTGGAGCAGACCTTGGTCAGCTCGCCGTGCAGGTGGATAATGTGCGTGCTACCCGCACGTTCGTGCAGGTTATCAATGTTCTGCGTCACTACGGTGACGTTGAAGTCTTTCTCCAAAGCCGCCACTCCCCGATGTCCCTCGTTGGGTTCCACTTCGAGCAACTGACGGCGGCGCTCGTTGTAGAAGTTGATGACCAGTTCGGGATTGCGTGCATAGCCTTCGGGCGTAGCCACCTGCTCCACCGGATAACGGTCCCACAACCCGCCCGCATCGCGGAACGTACTGATACCACTCTCGGCACTCATGCCTGCACCCGACAAAACAACCAGATTCTTCATAACTTGTTCCTTTCTCTTTATAATTTGACTGATTCGTACGGACAAAAATAAACGTTCTCGGGCAAAATAACTATCTTTTCTCCGGTTTTCGCACTTCTTTCGGGCCTATTCGGAAAAGAATACCGCAAAAAGTATTTATATTTGCATCAGGCAAATCAAAAAAAGGCCGCAACAGAAAGTAAGTATGTTTTCAGACAGTTACAAAGCCACACTCAGCCATTTCCGCAACCAGTTCTTCGCATCGGAAGAACTCATCAACCTGTGGCACGGCAAGTTGCAACCACTCCCATTCCACCGACGGAGAACAGTAAGCGACTGGCAGCCGCAACAGCAATCGCGCTTCATCGAAAGTCTGATTGTAGGACAACCGCAACCAGCTCTCTTCTTCGACGGCAGCCAGACAGAATGGTACATCGTTGACGGACGGAAACGCCTGACGGCTCTATCTGATTTTGTCCAAGGACGGTTTGCCCTGCAGTCGCTCTACTTTCTGGGCGACATGTACGAAAACCAGCACTTCGACCAGCTTCCTCTGCTGGTAAGGCGTAAAATTCTGAACTTCAGGTTCGAAGTCAACCTGCTGAACCCCAATACGCCCGACCTGGTACGCTACGGTGTGTACACCGGCCTGCTGGCAAAAGGGAATAGCGATGTCAGCAATCCGTGTCGGAACTTCCTCTTCCCCGAGGGATTTAAAACGCTGAAAAGACTTTGCCAGGAAACAAATCCGAGAAGAAGCGGTCTCCTCAGAAGCGGATTCGATGTGTATTCGCCAGAGGGAGTGACCGGGCGGCTGCTTGTCTTCCACCTTTATAGGTTGAACATGCTCCGCAGCAACTATGAAGTTCTGAGAACTCCGGTCGAAGTACTGGTGAACGAACTGCTCACACAGCCCGATCTGGAAAGCCTTGTACAGGAAAGCCGTTTTGCGGAAACCGCCCGGAGGACTTTCGAACAAATAGACCGGCCCAGACTGACAACCCGGAAGCAGGCAGAAAAACAGGAAGCTATGCTGGCACTGCTTTCCACCCAACCTCAAGAACAGCCTCCCCGCAACTGGGAGGAATGGGCAACAGAAGCCTGGAAAGAAATACCTGCCACCCCTCCCTACACGGGACAACTGCTGGAAAACTATCTGAAACGGTACCTTTATCTGAAACAACAACTGGAAACGAAATAATGCTGAAACACGTATACCTGAAGAACTTCAAATGCTTCGATGAACTGGCTCTGCCGCTGGGCGGACTGACACTGATAACGGGAGTGAACGGTGCCGGCAAGTCGAGCATCGTCCAGGCCCTGCTGCTCCTGCGACAAAGCAACGACGACAAGCGGACCGACCTGCACACCCACGTAAAAGCCGACGGCGACCTGGCCGACCTGACCAACGGCAATGCCATGCGCTATGCCTTGAGCGAAGATGCCGACATCCTGATCAGGCTGACCGATGACCAATCGGAAGAAGCCTGCTTCACCCTGAAGGACGCCGTGACAGACGATACGGAAATTGCCTGCATTCCTTCGGACAACATTGACCACGTACTGACAGCGTGGCCGCTCTTCGCCCCCAGCTTCGTCTACCTGTATGCCGACCGCACCGCTCCGCAAAGCAATTACCGGAAAGGCAATGCCAGCAACACCGACAGCCGTCTGGGCGACAAGCACGGCAGCAACACCGCCTTCCGCTTCTACGAAGCCATGAGTAGCAACGAACAGGTACCCGTACCGGCCCTCTGCCTGCTGGAGAAGAACCACTCCGTCTTTGCCAACGTATCGGCCTGGCTGAGCTACATCATGGGCAGCGACGTCAGCCTGGCTGCCGCACAGGAGACTGCCGACCGCGTCACCCTGAGCTACTCGAAAAACGTGCAGGGCAACGAAATAGCCTTTTCGCCCCTGAACGTAGCTTTCGGAAACTCGTATATACTACCCATTATACTGGCCGTGCTCACGGCACCGGAGAATTCGTTGCTCATCATCGAAAACCCGGAAGCCCACCTGCATCCGTCGGCACAGTTCCGCACAGGGCAACTGCTGGCACTGGCCGCCGAACACGGCATACAGATTATAGTCGAAACCCACAGCGACCACCTGCTGAACGGCGTGCGGGTCATGGCCAAAGCTGGAATGGAAGGCAAAGGCCGGACAGATGCCGGCAAGGTGGAAATACACTATATCTATCAGGACAAGGACCATCCCGAACTCCATCTGAACGAACGCATCGTGCTCGAAGAAGACGGCACCCTGGACCACTGGCCGCAAGGATTCTTCGACGAATGGGAACTGGCCTTGCGCCAAATCAACCAACCTTAACCTCCTTCTTCAGCCACTACCCCTCATGGAACTTCTGCTCAACGACCAATCGTACCAGTGCAACGGAAAACTGTGCGAACACTGGGAAGCTATAAGCTGTTTTGGCATCCTTGCCGACCGGCTGAAAGAATACGGCGTAGACAAGATTGTCTGTCCGCAAGACTACAAGAGCCTGCCTCTGGGCGGAGTGGCATGGAAAGACTGTTACCTCCAGATGGAAGAACTGAACGACGACCAGCGGATGGAAATCGTCACCCTGATGGACAGCACCCTGCGCGAAGCCCGCCCCGACGAACTGGATGCCGACACCGTGTTCTGCGAAGAAGCAGACTTCAGCAACCCTTCCGCCGCACTGGGCAAAGCCTGTACGGACGACCGCCCTGTGGTGAGTTTCACCTTTCGGGAAGTAGACAAGCGAGACACCATCGAGGGTTTCCTGCGTGCGGGTACCGGCAAAAAAGTACAAAAAGCCACCGTAAAAAACCTGTATCGGGTAGAAACCGGACAGATGGCTGTCTGCCTCACCTCGTTGAAGGAATGCAAAAGGAAGAACCCTGAAAAAGAGCCCTTATGGAACCAGGAAATGGTGACCAGATATCTGTCACGGATAGGACACGAAGACAACCGCCACTCCGCCTCGACTGAAGAGAAGCAGGCCTACCTCATCGAACACGCTACCCAAATAGCTCTGATGAACGGATGGTGTCTGCACACGCGACTGTCGCGCATCAACTCGAACAACGAGCAGAAAAGAGTCATCTTCTACTCCAAAGCTTTCAAGAACACCGCAACCTACCTTTGTATCGACCTGGAGCACGAAGATATCCGTTTCGAACTGTGCGACTACGCCGGCAGGCACTTGAAAGAAATCAAACACAACGGCCAGACAACCGATGCCACTCCGCAGCGGAGCCATAACATCAGGGTATGAAAAGAATGCGGCATCACGCCTTGCAATTGAATCGTCGCACACAGTTCAACTTCTTAGTAAACAAAGCTATAGGACGCAAACAAGCACGGCCGTAAAGATTAAGAACCGGCAACATCCTGCAGATATCTTCTGCCGTCCTGTCCAATATTCGGCTTTCCAGCCTTGTTAACTATCTACTTGTCAACTACATGTTGAGTTTGCGAAACATGAATAAAATAAGAAAAATTAAATAACCAAACGCCTTATCATTCAAATAAAAGGCGTACTTTTGCCACTCATTCATTTGCAACGGGCAGATAATCAGTACTGCCCCACCAACGAAAAAACGACTTATGGACAAATTCAGTTATGCAATCGGCCTTGGAATAGGTCAGAACTTATGGAGCATGGGTGCCAAAGGCATCGTAGTAGAAGACTTCGCACAGGCCATCAAAGATGTGCTGGAAGGCAACCAGACAGCCATCAGCCATACGGAAGCACGCGACATCGTGAACAAATACTTCGAAGAAATGGAACAGAAGATGAACGCGGCAAACATCGAAGCCGGACAGAAGTTCCTGGAAGAGAACGGCAAACGCCCCGGCGTAGTCACACTGCCCAGCGGCCTGCAATACGAGGTCATCAAGGAAGGCAACGTAGGCCACTATGCCAAAGCTACTGACCAGGTACAGTGCCACTACGAAGGTACGCTGATAGACGGAACCCTGTTCGACAGCTCCATCAAGCGTGGACAGCCCGCTACGTTTGGCGTCAACCAAGTGATCCCCGGATGGGTAGAAGCCCTGCAGCTGATGCCCGAAGGTGCCAAGTGGAAACTCTACATCCCCAGCGAACTGGCCTATGGCGCACAGGGAGCCGGCGAAATGATTCCGCCTCACAGCACACTGATATTCGACGTAGAATTATTGAAAATCTTATCCAAATAATAAACTTAAAAGCAAAATGAAAAAAGTATCAATCGTCATGGCTCTGGCAGTAGCCGCCGGTATGGCATCTTGTACTGCACAAAGTCCGAAAGGAAACATCAAGACGGACATCGACTCATTGTCTTATGCCATCGGTATGGCACGTACCGAAGGTCTGGAACAATATCTGGCACAACAAGGCATCGACTCAACTCAAATGACTACCTTCCTGAAAGGTTTCAACGAAGGTGCTAAAAAGATCAGCAAGGAAGACGTAGCTTACATGGCCGGTCTGCAGATTGGCCAGATGGTCAGCAAGCAATGGGTAGAAGGCTTCAACCAACAGATCTTCGGTGAAGACTCTACACAGACACTGAGCCGCGAAAACATGCTGGCAGGATTCGTAGCCGGAGTAGTAGGTAAGGGTGGCGCCATGGAAATGGCTCAGGCTCAGGACTACATGCGTACCAAGATGGACATTATCAGAGAGAAAGCCATTGAAAAGAAATATGCCGACAACAAGGCTGCAGGCGAAAAGTTCCTGGCCGAGAACAAGACTAAGGAAGGCGTGGTAACTACCGAAAGCGGTCTGCAATATAAAATCATCACCAAAGGTACAGGTGCCATCCCGGCCGATACCAGCAAGGTGAAGGTAAACTACAAAGGTACCCTGATCGACGGAACAGAGTTCGACAGCTCGTACAAGCGTAAAGACAAAGACGGCAAGTCGCAACCCGCTACTTTCCGCGCCAACCAGGTGATCAAAGGCTGGACTGAGGCTCTGACCATGATGCCTGTAGGTTCGAAGTGGGAACTCTACATCCCCTACGACCTGGCTTACGGTTCAAGAGAAACTGGCGGACAGATCAAACCGTTCTCTACACTGATCTTCGAAGTAGAACTGGTAGGTATCGAAAACGACAAGAAGTAGTCATAAGATAGCGTTTCCTATCAGAACGTTATTCCGGGCGGATAAGACAGATGCACAGAAAAAAGCCTGTCTTATCCGCTTTTTCTTTTGTTTTTCACAATTTTCCTTTCCATTTTATAGAGAAATTAAAATAAAGTCCTATATTTGCTTACTATTTGATAAGAACAAGAACTTTACTAATTTACTATTATGGAAAAAATAGACAATCTTGACCGGCAGATTCTGGAAATCATTTCCCAGAACGCCCGTATTCCTTTCAAGGATGTAGCTGCCGAATGCGGCGTATCGCGTGCTGCCATCCACCAACGTGTGCAGCGTCTGATTGATCTCGGTGTCATTGTAGGTTCGGGTTATCACGTCAACCCTAAATCCCTTGGATACAGAACCTGCACGTATGTGGGTATCAAGCTGGAAAAAGGTTCCATGTACAAGACGGTAGTGGCACAGCTGGAAAAGATTCCCGAAGTAGTGGAATGCCACTTCACCACTGGCCCGTACACCATGCTGACCAAGGTATATGCCCGCGACAACGAGCACCTGATGGACCTGTTGAATAACAAAATGCAGGAAATCCCCGGCGTAACCGCCACCGAAACACTGATTTCACTGGAACAGAGTATCAAGAAAGAAATACCTATCTGTCCGGAGAAATAAGTCATGGATTTTCTGAACACATACCATCTTGCCGGACTGTTCATCGGCATCTGCACGTTCCTCATCATCGGCCTGTTCCACCCCATCGTGGTAAAGGCCGAATATTACTGGGGTACCAGATGCTGGTGGATATTCCTTTTGCTGGGTATCGGGGGAACAGCTGCTTCGGTGTGTATCGACAACATTCTGCTGTCGGCCCTGTTGGGTGTTTTCGCCTTCTCGTCGTTCTGGACCATTAAGGAAATTTTCGAACAGGAAGAACGAGTAAAGAAAGGCTGGTTCCCCAAGAACCCGAAACGTACCTACAAGTTCTGACAGGTGCGTCTCCTCCCTCCGCCACTTTCGTTTATGTAACATCGACTTTCGTTCACGTAACATAGACTTTCACTTATGTAACATCGCCGCCCCATCGCGGTGACGCAACTTCCACATGTCACCTTGCTTTCACCACGACACAAGGATTGCGGAAGCTGTAAGGTAAAGTTTCAACGTAAGCGTCTTATTATAAGCAAAATGCAGTGAAACATGCTGCAAAATTGCCCCTCGCCGCGCCCCATTTGTGAAACTGCCGTGAAACGTCATCTTTCACCACACCCGCCTATGTATCAGCACACAAAGAACGTTGGTGAAGGCATGAAGGATAATTCCGTAAAAACTGTATAATTACGAGTGTAATGAGGCACTTTACAGCCGTAAAGTAGTACATGGCAGTCACAAACAGGCTCGTGAGAGAGACACCAGTACGGCTCGTGAGAAACACTTGCACGGCTCACGAGAAACACTTGCACGGCTCACGAGGGACACTTGCACGGCTCACAAGGGACACTTGCACAGATCGGACAAGCGTCCCGCCCCTCCTTTTTTAAGACTTCAACCATCAAAAAACAAGTGAAAAAACAGAAAATGCTTGCATATTTCAAGCAAAAGCATTACTTTTGCCCCCGCATCCGACAAAAGGATACACCGGACTTGTAGCTCAGTTGGTTAGAGCAACAGACTCATAATCTGGAGGTCCCAGGTTCAAGCCCTGGCTGGTCCACATTAAGAATCAAGCACTTACAAATATTTGTAAGTGCTTTTTCTTATATACAGTGACCTTCAGGTGACCTTTTTGAGGCGAAACTCTGTAATAATGGCCTTTTGCAATTCCATGAAATTACAGAGAGTTTTTATAGATTTTTAAATAGAAAGAGTGGCTAAATCTGGCCTTTAAATAAATCATTGCGATTATTCGTGTAAGGGATAAGATGAGACCGCAATAACTTGTCGGGGAATTATTGAGTATTCTTGAAATTAATACATTATGCACAATAACATGATACACCTATTTTTTCTTTGCGTATATTTTGTTCTGTAACTTTGTATCCATAAATATTATGCAATATGGAAAGCGAAAAATTAACCATTGGCAAACTCATCGAAAAGGAGGTGAGGAAACAGCAAATTCCAATCACAGAGTTTGCACGATTGATTTGCTGCCAAAGGAACAATGTGTATGACATATTCAAGCGCAGCAAAATTGACATCGTACAGCTTAAACAAATATCAAAGGTTTTAAGGCGGAACTTTTTCAAAGAGCTTGCCGATGACCTTGAATTGATAAATGAAGAAGAAATGAGTGGGGCTGATGTAAAAAAGCAAAAGGCAGTATCACAATTCTTTGAGGTCGTACCGAATATATTGCGAGAATTGGGAAAACCGTCTACAATTATCTTCTGTAAATTGGACGATTCTGGCTATGAAGATTGTGCTACACCAGATTTTGGATTGCCCGACTATTTCATAACTTTCACCATCGGAGACACTCTCCAAGAGCGAATCGGCAACAACCTTGCGCTTCCTATTGGAGTAGTCCACGACAGCACGAATAACTGTGAAGTCGAAGTCTGCACTAATGTCGTCTATGGGTCAGTCTGTGTAAATGTAAAGCTGGATTACAAGACACAAGACGAATGGAGAAAAGTTTTGCTGTTAGCTTTTGAAACCTATGACAGATTTGGACGGAGGTAATAATGAGAAATTTATTGGATGATTATAAGGAGGTTAAGGATTGCATCTACAAAGGTGAAACCTACTCTGTCCGTGACAATGGGGCGGTATTGCGCCATTCTCGCATAGGTAAAAGAGTGAGGAAAGAAGATGATATTTGGACATTCGGAAAAGCTAATGAACAAACTGGATATATGATTATTGGCGGCGAAAGAGTACATCGCATTGTTGCCTATGCTTTCTTAGGGGAGCCACCTACACCCCAACATGTTGTTGACCATATAGACACCAATAGACGAAACAATCGCCCTCAAAATCTAAGGTGGTTAACAAAGTTGGAAAATGTTTTGCTAAATCCTATTACAAGAAAGAGAATAGAGTTTCTATGTGGGAGTATTGAAGCATTCATAAACGACCCTTCAATCATACAGGAATTTGCCAATGACAACCCAAACTTTGCATGGATGCGGACTGTTTCCGCCGAGGAAGCAAAGGCTTCATATGAACGCTTGAAATTATGGGCGGAAACACCATCTGCCCCAACAAACACAAGCAATGGTACTATGGGCGAGTGGATTTATGCACCGACCAAACGCCACGAACACATTGAGCCATTTTCTAAATACAGTTCTGTACCCAGTAGCCAATCAGAATTCTCTGCCGTAGAATACAAGCAAGACATTCTGACTGAATCGCTATCACCGACTGCGATGCAAAAGTATTGGCGTACACCGACAGAATTTCCGCTATGCCCAATTCGTTGGGATGAAGAACCATTGGAAACATATTCCAAGATGCTTAAAAAAGGGGCTATCGTTACCAAGAATGAATTTTCCACTCATTATATTGACGATTTCGCCTTGAAAGGGGACTCCCTTTTAATCAAAACCCATGCAGATGATGGCATCAAGAAATTCTCTTTGATTACTGTGTCATTTGAAGGTGATAAATATATTCACGAGGGACAAACATTCTTTGAGGAACAGGGCGCACGAAAGGCTTTTACATTAGCCCAAGGTTTAGAATGGGATGGTGAAGATGGAATTGACGATTATTGCTAAAATAATTTGCTATATTGCTAAAAATGAGTAAATTTGTAACTATAACAAATCAACCATCATAAATTATGAAAAAGATTCTAGCCTCTTTAGCCGTATTCTTAGCTGTCATTAACATCATGGCACAAGAACACCTTTCATTCAAAGGGATTCCTATTGAAGGAAGCATGACCGAGTTTTGTAAAAACTAAAAACCAAAGGATTTACTTCTATCGGGCAGGAAAACAATATCTCTTTGTTTACAGGGGATTTTACTGGCCGTGAAGCGACTGTAGGTGTAACTGCTACAGACGATGGGAAAAATGTTTTTGCTGTAGTTGTGTTGTTTGAACCGAGCGGAGAATGGAACACTCTCGTTAACACCTATGACTACTATAAAGATTTGTATACTCGCAAATATGGTAAGCCGTCTATCTCAAAAGAAAAAAATCCAGCCCTTTCTGATTCCAATACTGCTTTAATGGCAGAAGTCCATCAAGGAACAGTTGTATATGGTAGTGCATGGGAAGTGACAGGTGGAGATATACAACTTTCAATTGAAAAATCCTCTGGGGTTTACGAAGGTATGGTGCTGATTCTCTATCGTGATTCTCAAAATGTAGAAGCCAAAATTCAAAGCGATTTGGATGATATTTAGATCCAATATCATCTTTGTAATCTTTGTTGTATACTCTCTATTTTCCAATCATACTTACCTTCTGCCACATCACCAACCTCTTTGAGTGTATGGCGATGTTTTATTTCGTCAAACGGCTGTCGGCTTTCCGCATAGTCACAGAGCCATGCTCCGACCGCGTTCTGCTGTTCGGTTGTTTCCCCGTACTCCTGCATCACGCTCTTGATGTCGGCGGCTTCAGACGGGGCGAAGAATGACTTGTGCCGCTCCGTGCCGAAATGGATAATCGCATCGATGGCTCTTTTGAACACCTCGCTTGCCTTGTAGAGCATATCCGCAAACAGGCTTAGGATATGCCTGCTCGCTTTCAGCGTACTCTGCAACAGGCGGATAGTCTTGTCTTTCTCCACCGTGGCTTGGCTCACCGCTTGGCTGATGCGCTGCCGCTCGCCGTCCTTTTGCTCCTGAAGCTGCCGTACCGCCTTGTTCCTTTCAATGGCAAATGAACGGCTCTGCACCAAAGCCCTGTCACGCTCCGTTTCGGCTTTCTGTTTTTCTGCGACCAATGCCTTTGTCCGTTCTTCCGCCTTGTCCTTTACAGCTTCGGCAAAGGCTTTCTTCATGCGTTCGTTCTCGGCTTTGAGTTTGGCGTTTTCCTTTTCGACCGCTGCGGACTTGCCGACCCCCACAAGGTTGCCAACGCTGTCCAGTATGCTGTCCACTTTCGCCTTTCGCTCGTCTTTCAACTGCTTCTCCTTTTCGGCAATCTCGCTGTCGAGGGCAAGACGGTACTGTTCTTTCGCCTTGTTCTCGTTCTCCACAGACATGAGTTCCGCTTCGGCTTCCTCCTTGGCGGCGATGGCGGCTTGCCTTGCGGCTTTCGCCTGTTCCGCTTCCTGTTTCTGTTTGGCGATGATGAAGTCCGTGCGCTCCAGATGTTCCTTTCCCGTCACCTCCTTTGAGGTGCCTCTTTCCATTTCCAGACACTCAGCCAGAACCGTTTGCATCTCGCTCATGGCTTTCTCGTCCAGCTTGCAGGACTTGCCCGTATCGTGGTTCATCCAGTCCCACACAATATGGGCGTGGAGGTTGGGCTTCCATGTGGTATTGTTGCCGTGCGTTCCGTAATGCCCCTCGTCACGGTGGATGAATACTTGCAGGGCTGTGACACCCCAACGCTCGTTACACACCTTGCAGAATTTCTGCAACTGTTCCATCGTGGTGTCCTCCTTGATGACAACCACGCCCTCCTTGAGCGGAGTGCTGCCACGGACGATGGTCACCTTGCCCGTCTTCTTGTTCACCCTTTCCCGGTCTTTGGTCTGCATCGCCCGACCTGTCTTTTCCTTGACCATAGCGGCTATCTGATTGTAACGGTCGGTGAGCGTGTCTTCGCCGAAATCAGGTGATACCCATGTCTCGTTTCCTGCCATGAGGTCGGTACGGATGTAGAACTTCTCCCTGCGGATATTGGCGAGGTATTCCGCTGTCCGCTTGTTATGCGCTTCGCTGCTGCCGATGTTGCACGGCTTGATGTTAATGGATGTCTTCTGTGCCATAGGCTTGTCTGTATTTTGGGTTTCACTTCGGGTCATTAGGGCGGAGCCTTAATCGGAGGGTGCAGGGAGAGGGTCACTTCCTGCTCCGGGTTCTTAGGGGTGGAAGCCACTAAGCGGAGTTTCCAAAGAGAGGGTCACTCTTTGGTCGGGTTGCACAGGGCTGAAAGTCCTTGCCGGGTTCTTAGGGCAGCGTCCTAAGCCCCTCGGGAGAGCCCACAACTTCGGAACGCAGCGGAGAAGTTATAGTGGGCTATATCTGGGCAAGCCCAGTCAGTCACGTCCACCAACGGAGTACCGCTGAAATCCTGCGCTGTGCGCCCGTCAGTTCCTCCCGGCTATGTCGGGTCTTCCACGCCGCCAATCGTGCCGTTCTGCGCTTCTTTCGGGCTTTCTATAGGATTGTTTTCATGCTGTCCGTTGTCATTGTCTGCGATATGGGGATTGTCGGCTTTGTCCTCCGCATCCGCTCTGTTCTCCGAACTGTCGAAAACCACAGGCGAACATAGGGAAAAAGAAAGGGCGGCTGCTCCGCCTGCCATGCTGTCCGCTTCCAGCCTTGGGCACTGGCAACCATCCGGCACGGTACACGGTTTGTTCTCCGACGGCATATCATTAGAGTATGGTGTCCGCACTCCGTCTGCCTGTCCTTTGGAAACTGCCGCAGGCTTGACATAATGGGGATTAGTCAGCAGGACACCATCCACATACCACCCCGTAAGAAAATGCAGGGTGTGTATGGATGTTCGGTTGTTGGTTCGGGTGGTCAGCATACCAAGCCTGTTGAAGCTGCCGATGAGCTTTCCGATGGTCTTTCGGTTGCAGCCCATGTATTCCGCCAGTTCCACATCGGAAGCTGCCGCCTGTCCCACCTCCAACTCAATCTCAACTCCCTTGATACGGAGGGCGGTCTTTGTCCGCACGGCTGCGGTCATCAGCCTGTGCAGGCACTTCTGCCTGTCGATGGCGGATCTGCCGTCCAAAAGGAAATCCCACTGCCCGGCGGAAAGGATGGTGCAGTAATGTATGGTCTGTTCGTTCTTGCACATAGTCTATGATATTTATAGGTGTTACACTGGTCAGCTACCTGCCCATGCCATACCCGTGTTCCGGCATATGGTATTCCCTGTCCGCTGCGATATGGTTCAGCACATCCTGCAAACGGTCGAGCTGGTCATGGTCAAGCACACGGATTGCGTTAATGGTTATCACCTGCGTGGCAATCCTGCGGTGTGCAATATTGTTCTCGCTCATCGTACCGTTACCGTCAGCATGGACTGAACGGAGGTAGGCATTGACCGCTTCCGTCTGTTCCTTTGAGGGGTACGGTGCTGCCCACCTGTCTTGAATGTAGCCGACCATTTTGCCGACCGCATCCGCCAAGAGCGGATTGCGCTGTGCGATAATTGGTATCAAATCTTCTTTCTTCATGTGACTGTTATTTTAGAAGTCTTGTGATTGTTTATTTCTCGTTGATTTTGTTGACTTTGTTGAGAGAGTACCGACAAAAGGGAAAATAAAAATCGCATCCAACGGTTTAGGATTCTACTTTTCTTTTTTGGCCAGCAATTCTGTTGAAAACTGTTGAGACTATTGTTGAATCATATAAGCCTTGCTCATACGTTTCTCCCTATATTTCATCAAATTCAACAAACTCAACGATAGTCTTTCAGAATTTCTCGGGTGACGGTGTAAAAGCGACCGACTTTCTTGGGTGATGCTGAATACTTCTGTCCCGGCAACACGGATATTTGGTAAGTGGAATAAGACAGCGCATTGGGAGCAGGCTCCAGTTTCCAACACTGTTGCAGGACATTCCTCACTTGGTGGCGTTCCACTCTTACCATAGAATAGTTGAACAACGCCAATAGGTCGTTGATGCAGAAATCCACCACATCCACCTGCATGCAGTCCATGATGTCGAGCAGCAGTTCAGCCATGTCAAGTTCTATGCGGCTCCGATTGCTGCGGATGATTTTCTCCAATGCTTCCGTGCGTATGAGTGACGGCGAAAACCACATTCGACTTTCTTCTTTGGTTGTCAAGTCACGATGCAACAGATAGTGCAAAAATGCTGGGATTTCGTCTTTCAATTTCTGTAGAAACGAAGTATCATCCTTCTCCAATCGGTTAACCTTCCTTACCCAATAACGTGTTTCCTCCGGCTCAATGTAAACGGGGAAATTCTCGTTATTGGAACACAGCACAAACTTAGCGAAGAACTGCACTTCATAGCGGTCTTTTCCTTTGGATTCCATTTTATAGGAATGGGCTGTGCTAAGATTCTTCAACCGTTCGCTATCCTCACGGCGGTTGAGCAGCACTTCATCCACAACTATCATCTGTTTGCCTGCCCAATCGGCATTGAATTGACTGCGGAAATCCTCATTCGTATTGAAAGTAACATTATCCTGAAACAATGCTTTCAAGAAGTTCAAGAATGTACTCTTGCCTGTATTCCGTTCTTCCGAAACCAACAGAAGTATCGGCAATTTCTGTGTCGGTTTCAGATATAACAGTTGAAGGTAATCCATTCCCAACTCATACTGCTCACCGAAAATGTGTTCCACCAACGAGCGGATATGCTTGAAATCGCCCTCCACAGGAATATGGGTTATCGGCTCGTAAAGATTGTAGAAACCTGCAACTTCTTTTTGATAGTTAATATGACTCGGTACTGTACAAAAGCCATTATACTTTGTGATGGGAGGAATATTGTTCTTTCCATAGTCCTGCCGGATAGTGCCAAAGCTCCATTGAATCCGGCGGGTGATAGTTGTACCATCGACCAAAGGTTGCTGCACTACCTTATATATTGTAGTACCTACTCGAATATATAATTCTTCCATATTGTATCTCTTGGGATTATACATTCAATTCATTACAGCCAGAACCCTGAACTTTCGATTTCACAAGTGAAGTAATCTCTCTTTTTGAGTAAAGATTACGTCCACCTAACTTGTGAACGATGATTGTACCCTCTTTCTGCATACGCCATAAAGTGGTGTAGGTGATGTGAAGCCGTTCACATACTTGGTCGCGCGTATAGTATTCGTCACTCTCTTCTGATGTCAAATCGGGCTGGGATTTCTTTCCTACCAACTCTTCCACTAATTCGGAAACAACCTGCTTGAGGTCATCCTTCTGTAACATGATAAAATTTCCTTGCATAATATGTTGTTTAGATGATTATGCCGCGAAATTATTATAGAACACAAAGAAAGCACCTCGGTAAAAATCGCGTCGATTTCTGCCGAGGTGCTTTTAACGGGATAGCGTTTCTTTTTAACTAACCAAGCGTTTATGATAGAATTAATATATATTGGGAGAAAGCAAAGTACGCAGTCTTATCTCCATCAACTTCGCTTGTTCCCTTCCTGTTTGAATAGTTTTTTCTGATAAACTCAAATTATAGCCATAGTCACCATGTTCATTGATAATGGCACAATAAAGGGCTTCTGCCCAATCAAAACCAGATTTGAATCCAAGGGATGGGAACCTCTCCAAAATGGCAGTATGAAAAGTTCGGTAATTGTAAGAGTCATTAAGCAAACCGCCATTAGTCAACGCAGCAAAAATATAGGCAAGAACGGAGTCTGTAGCATTCGTTTCCATCCATTCGGTGAGTATTGTTTCTATCCCATTGGTAAGAAGTTCCGCATAAGGTTGTATAAGCATTTCTTCAAGCAGGACACAGACTTGCTTGCGTCCACGGCGACCTTTAGATGCCTGTAAGGTGGAACTGACCACCTCTTTTGCCGCACCATTTTTACCCATAGCTTTCCATGCCCCTTTGGTATAAGCTGCTTTGTCAAAACTGGTAAGCATTAAAGAGCGTATAAATTGCCCACCAAAACCTTTCTGCCAGACAGACGAGTTTTCTCCCATCATTGTTTTGGAGAGTAAATCTCCCATCTTCACAAAACCATCGTCAAATATCATCCAGTAGAACGCACTACACATGAAAGGATTGTTATGCAGGAGTTTTTGTTTCGTTGCCTCTTGATTAAATGTAGAAGCAAACAAGGCTGTCAGTTTCTCATGGACTTGCTGGTAATTGCTTCCAAATTGAGCTCTATTGTAGCTTTCAGTCCCAGGACAAAGGCTTTCAAGTAATTCTGTAATGCCCTTAATTCCATTAAGAGACAGCATCTCTGCCAAGTAAGACATGCCTTTAAGAATGAAAGTCATATCACCTTCGTATGCTTTGGCAAAAAGATTTGCAAATTCTTGATAGTCTCCGGGGTGTTCATAGTGCCAGCGACGCAGGCTGAGCAAATTCAAATCCTTGTTAACTGCTTCTTGAGTTTCACGTTTCTTATCTTCCAAATAGGCATGAATGCCTTCTTTAATGTATTTTGCATCCTCTGATTGCTCAAATTTGGTCATGGCATATTCTATTTCCTTAAGCCCATTGTCCAGTTCCAAATAGCAATACAAGCAGCAGGCTGACACATTCCCATCTTTTATGGCATTAGAGAATTTGTCAATCATCTCATCGTAGCAACACCTTCTTCTGTGGTCATTACCTCCAAGATTATGTTTTGTAACGTAATTGCCTCATCGTCTATCTGTTTACTGTGGTTATCGCACAACAGATTCTTTAAGATTGATTGAATCTTGCTCTTAAAATTTGTATAGATTTCTTGATTCGCTTCAAGCCATTCCTGCATTTTTGCTTGAAGATGAAACTTATCAGGGGAAAGTTCCTTCATATTATTGTCCATATAAACAGCTCCGCTAAATGGTTAATCTTTGAGACATGCCAAAGGAATCACTTTAACCCCATCGGGACGAGAATATGCCATTGTTCCACCTGTCATCACAATAAGTAAATCTGGCTCCCGAATAGGTACCTGCTTCTCCGTCTTGTTGTGTTCCTGTATAAGCCTTTTGAGTTCGAGTAAGTGTTTAGCTCCTTCATCAATTTCGCTACTACCAAGTTTGCACTCAATGAGAGCATAACGTCCATCTTCCAAATGCAGCACTATGTCCGCTTCCAAGTCGTATCGGTCATGGTAGTAAGATACATGACTATTTAAATCAATGGTGTACGCCTTTAGGTCACGAATACACATCTGCTCAAAGATAAATCCAAACGTCCTAAGTTGCATACTTAATGATTCGGGAGATAGTCCCAAAAGGGCAATCGGTATAGAAGGGTCACAGAAGCATCGTTTTACACTGCTTCTGATAGCGGTCTTACTTCTTATGGCAGGACACCATGCACTTATGTTCTGGATAACAAATAGTTTTTCTAAAGCCGAAACATAATCATCAAATGTATCTACGTGACAACTTACTTCGCCAGACGAGGTTACATCATCTAAAAGAGATTTTTTCTTGACCAATGTCGAAACATTCCTGGCATAAGCCCGAAGTATCATGCTGGTCAGTTTGGCATCTCTTTTCTTTCCATCAATACCGGAAACGTCGTCAGAACAAATGGTTTGAACATAGTTCTTTGCCACAAGTAATTGAGCTTTTGGAGTACGAGCCAACAAAGAAGCCGGCCATCCACCTCGGGATGCGGCAAAGATTAGGTCTTCGACGGTCATCTTAGACATTTTACCGTCAATATCATAATCAGGATTGTTGAAAAGTTCTTTCAATGAAACTTCGCCCGTAGATTCTTGCGACTCCCACAAGCTCATAGGCAACATACGCAGCCGGGCAATACGACCAGCTCCGGAATGATGTATTTGAGATTTGTCAACAGCATTGGAACCAGTGAGTATAAATTGTCCGGGAATTTGGCGGTCATCAACAGTTGTTCGTACCGCATCCCACAACATTGGAGCATCTTGCCACTCATCAATAAGACGAGGTGTATCTCCTTTTAACAGAATGGACGGCTTAGTTTTAGCTGTGGCTAAATACTCCTCACGCATACTTGGGTCTTGCATTCTCAAGATGCTATTGGCAAGTTGAGATGCCGTAGTGGTTTTACCGCACCATTTGGGACCTTCTATCAATACTGCCCCAAATGCATCCAGTAAATCTTGCAGCAGGGCATCGGCTGTTCTTTTATAATAATTCATATAATATATTTTTCAATGGCAAAGATACACATTTTCTGCGAATTGTATTGCCAATTCGTGTTTTTTGTGGTAATTAAATCCACTTTTTTGCGGTATTTCATTCGGTATTTTTGCTGTGTTTTGTTCCGTGTTTTTGTGGTATTTCACTTGGTGCTCTTGCGGTAAACAGCTATAATTAGTCAGATAGATTAGCTATCAGTTCCATCCTCTCCTCTTCGCTTAAGCCCTTCAGCATCTCCAACAAAGCTTTCTTATCTACAACTGGGGCAGTTTCTTTAGGCTTCTCATTAAGCAAATAATAATTGTACTCCAACATCTTCGCAAGAGGATAGGTGCCTATATAGTTGGAAGTGATGTCACTGCCACCACTATGCCCCATGCTGTCACTTATATATTTATAAGGTACGACACCTAAATTATTGAGATTGGTAGCAAAGCTATGTCTTGCCCATGTTGGTGATGGTGTTTGTTCCAATCCTATAAGTTTAGCGACTTTTGCCATGTGCTCACGTATATATCTGTTATAACGTTGGATAACCCATATCTCCTGTTCAGGGGTAATAAGTTCGCTCATTATGGGAAATACCCTTCGCCCAAGTTTTGGAGCATTACCATATCGGTTGAGTATCTCTTGTATCTCAGGTGTAACAGGAAATATTACCTCACTGGCACTCTCGTTTCGTTCCCGGGTCTTATGACGAAGAAAACGCAACTGTTTGCCATGAGTGGCATAGTATAGTTCATCATAAGTCAGACGGAGTGTATCAGCAAGATTTTGTCCATCGCCTAAATACATAAAGAGGAATAATCCAAGGTCGCGAAATATAGCATGTTTTTCTCGCCCAAGAAACAACTCGTTCCTATCCTTGTCTTTTGCCTCACCTGCTTTCCAGAAGTCATAGAGTTTACGCATGGTAGCTACATCAAGAAACTCATGCTTGCGGCTTTGGGATTTATTGTAACCTGTGTCCTTGAACATTTCCTTGGTATCACCCTTCATCAAACCATTTGAGATACACATATTGATGATTGTTCTGAGGCTACGAAGTGCGATGGCAATGGTCGTTGTACTCAGTCCGTTCTTTTTCATGATTTTTACCCACTTCATGATAAACTCCTTGTTAATATCAGCAAATGATACATCCGTACCCAAGTCTTTCACAAAGCGGTTACGAACATCTTTGCTACAACGGGCTGAACCAGCCTTGCCCTCATTGGTCTTAGATTGAATGTATGAATCCCACACTGTAATAATGGTGCTGTCATCATCTTTTCTACCCTGAAATCTGTCTTGCAGCTTGCGAAGAGAGAAGTTGTTTTCTGCGATAAGTTGATTGGCGATAAGTTCCACCCTATCCATTAGATTTTTCATGTCGTTTCTCTCTGTCAGTTGAACACGACGGCCACTTTTCTCGTATTCGCACAAGGTCAACCATTCTTCCATAGTGTATGTTTTGCCCAAACGAAGAAAGACCTTCTGTCCAGCATGACATATACGCACGGCAACAGGAAGCGGTTGCGAGTAATCTCCTGCTTTTCGTATATCAAGAGTCAATGAACCATATACGTTGCCATTTGCAGCCGTGAATTTGGCGAGGCACTTTTCTCCCCTTGAAGTGGTTTTGGCTTCCATTTTTGCCGTTTTAGTGACCTTATTCGTCTCCTTCTTCTCCATAATATGTTTATTTACAAGTGATATTCCGCTCTCTTTGGTGACCTTCAGGTGACCTTTTCGCACGAAAACTACTGCAAATATACGTATTTTCCTGCAAACCACAAAATGTATTAAGTGCTGACAATCAGTATATTTACATAATATGTAATTTCATGAAATACCCTACAAAAAGACTCATAATCTGGAGGTCCCTGGTTCAAGCCCAGGCTGGTCCACGAAGAAAATCAGGCAGTTACGAATCTCGTAACTGCTTTTTTTATGTCCGTGCGTAAACAATGCGTAAACACAGTATCTCTGTTCCAACCGCCTTAACCTAACCAGTCTGTGAAGATAAGAATGCAATCGATTACTCTGTCTATAAATTTATCTATTTTTCGCTTCACACCCTTCCAATAAATTTTTTTCATCATACAACATCCATTTTCCCATTAATCGGCAGCCCAAGTTACGAAAATTTATTGTATGACGGACAACTTTCGTCAGAAAACGTCAGCTTCCGTTAGCGGAGCACTGGCACTCCTTTTTCTTTCCCCCTCCACCCATTTGCAGGTACGTAAATAAGTTCCTATCTTTGTTGCATGAAAAAAGCATGCGATTCTTTGGGTCGGGCCTGTTTTGACAGGTTTTACTTGCAGATTCTGCTCGTACTACTCTTTCTGCCCATGCTGTACGCCTGCAAGACAGACGCGAAACAGACTGCGAATGCGGAAATAGATACGACCGGAAAGACAGAGGAAACAATCGTGGCAGATACAGCAGTCCCCCATCCTGCCAAAAGCCAGACGGCGCTTTACCTCGACTCGCTCGGATTGGTCTGCATCAGCGAAGCAGACAGCAGCATTGCAGTAGACCTGATGTACACCCGTGCCGACAACTTTACTGGCAAAATACTTTACGAAGATTTGCACGAAGCCTACCTGCACCCCGACGCCATGACGAGCCTGCAGAAAGCACAACAACAGCTGAAGGCAGAACACCCGTCGTACAGCCTCATCGTCTACGACGCTGCCCGCCCGATGTCCGTCCAGCAAACCATGTGGAACGCAGTGAAGGGTACCCCCAAATACATCTACGTCTCCAACCCCGCCCACGGCGGAGGACTGCACAACTACGGTCTGGCCGTAGACGTCAGCATCGTAGACGGACAGGGAAAGCCTCTGCCCATGGGTACTCCCATAGACTACCTGGGCAAGGAAGCTCACATCACAGCCGAAGAACAGCTTGTAGCACAAGGCAAACTGACCGAAGCCGAACGGCAGAACCGCCTGTTGCTACGCCGTGTGATGAAGAACGCCGGCTTCCGCCCCCTGCCAACCGAATGGTGGCACTTCAACCGATACAGCCGGCAGACAGCCAGACAACGATTCCCGATTATTCCCTGACCGCCGGCCTCCTGAACATTTCCTTTTAATAGAAAAAGCCTTATGACACTGACCGAAGAAACCCTCCGATTCGTAGCCGAACACCGGCACGACGATGTACGCACACTGGCACTGCAAGCAGCCCGCTATCCGCATGTAGATATGCCTGTAGCACTGACGCAGATAGCCGGCCGGCAGGCTGCTGAAGAAAAGATACCCACTTGGGCTGCGACAAACGGCATCCTCTATCCGCCACACCTCTCCATGGAGCAATGTTCGTCGGAGGTGACGGCCCGCTACAAGACCACCATCGTCGAAGCTTTCGGAGGCAGAAACGAACAGTTTGCCGACCTGACAGGCGGATTCGGCATCGACTGTTCTTTCCTGTCCGCACTCTTCAGCCATGCCACTTATGTAGAACGGCAAGAAGTGTTGTGCGAAGCGGCCCGCCACAACTTTCCGCTGTTGGGACTGGAGCACATCAACGTGTGCCATGCCGACGGCACCGACTACCTGCGGGACATGACCGGTACCGACTGGCTCTTTCTTGATCCTGCCCGCCGCGACGGACACGGCGGAAAAACCGTTGCCATAGCCGACTGCGAACCCGACGTCGCCGCCCTCGAACCGCTGTTGCTCGAAAAAGCCGGACACGTATTGATAAAGCTATCACCCATGCTCGACCTGACCCAGGCCCTGCATACCCTGCGGCACGTCAGCGAAGCACACATCGTCTCCGTAGGAAACGAATGCAAGGAGTTGCTGCTGATACTGACACGCGGCGACATGACCGAACCCGACCGCGTCCCCATCCGCTGCATCAACCTGCCCACGGACCAGGCTGCTTTCAGCTTTACACGTCAGGAAGAACAGGACACTGCGTGCCCGTATGCCCCAACACTTCGCACATACCTGTACGAGCCCAATGCCTCCCTGCTTAAAGCCGGAGCTTTCCGCAGCCTGGCCAACGCATACAAAGCAGAAAAACTGCATCCCAACAGCCACCTCTACACCTCGGACATGCCGCTGCCCGACTTCCCCGGCCGTATGTTCCGCATAGACGGCTGGTGCGGCTTCGGCAAAAAAGAAGTAAAAAGTCTGCTGGGCGAAAACCGAAAAGCCAATATCACTGTCCGCAACTTTCCCGCCACCGTGGCCGAACTGCGCAAACGGCTGAAACTGGCCGAAGGAGGCAACATCTATCTATTTGCAACAACACTGGCCGAAGGACAAAAAGTGCTGGTCAGATGCAGCAAACCCGACTAAACACAGCACGTCTGTCTATCGCGTGACCGAAGGCACACACTTACTTTGCTGCACCTTCCTCTGCCTCATCCGTTGTTTCGTGAGGAATAGTCGAAGCATTTCCATCGCGCACGGCCATGTAATGGGGCGACATGATTTCGACACCGGCTTCGTTGAAGCGGTCCTGAATATTCTGATGCAAATCCGAATAAATCTGTGCCAGACGGTCGGCATCCTTGATGTAGGCATTGACCTGATATACCGGATACCAGTCGCTTAACGAAGTAGAAAGGACAAAAGGACGGGGATCGTCTACCACGCCGGGGGTATTGAGCGCTGCCTCTATCAGCAATTTATTGACCTGCCGCCAAGGGACATCGTATCCGATACTGACTTCGGAGTGGATAATCAATCCGTAATCGCGCGCCGACTGACTGAAATTCACCGTATGCGAAGACATGATAAACGAGTTGGGAATAGTCACGACTTCGTTTTTAGGCGTACGTATACGGGTTACGAGTGGAGTTTTCTCGACCACGTTACCCGTCGTATCGTTCAGCTTGATACGGTCGCCCAGTTTAAAAGGACGCATGTAGGTGATGACCAAACCGGCAATAATATTCCCGATAACGGTGCTCGACCCCAGCGAAATAATCAGACCCACAAATACCGATATCCCCTGAAATACTCCCGAATTGGATCCAGGCAGATACGGATAAATCATCGCAATCATAAAGGCATAGAGCAGAAAACGGATAATGTGATAGGTAGGCATGGCCCAGTCGGGATAGAATCCGTTCAATTTAAGGCGCTCTTCCTGCACCTCATTCGCCAGATAACGAAACATCCGCACCAGATACTTGATAGCAATACAGATGACAAGAATGGTGAACAGATTGGGGATATAGGCCAACACACCATAAAGGATGCTTTTCACAGGATTCCAAATATAGGAAAACAACTGATAGGCCAGATCTTTGGTCTGCGGAAAGATGGAGAACAGCAGAGGCACTGTAAGCAACAGCTGCAACAGCATAATGACATACCGGAACAGATTGGCCAGCCATACCAGTACAATCACTTGCCTGCGTGTGTCCAACAACTCAAAGTCCTGAATGGAAAATGCCTTCAGGCGCGTATGCTTCAGCCGGACAATGCGTGCCTTCAGCTTGCGGAACAGCCAGTTGGTAAGTTTGAACAACAGGAACTGTCCTACAATCACCAGCAGGAAATATGCAATACGTTTGCACAATTGCCAAAAGCCGTGCTCGGCTTTCATCACCTTCAGCTTTTCTACAATCACCTGACGCCTGATCTCGGCCAAACGGTCGCGCGAACAACTTTCCCACAAACCGTCCTGGTCGGTAAACGAAACAAGTACCTTGTCGCCATACATCAAGTCGGTAACAATATCGGTACTTTCGATGTAGACCGAATCAGGATGCAGATTGAAGCGCTTGCCCAACGCCGTGATGTCGCGTGACACATTTTCGGCCCGCTGCTGCGGAGAAAGGCCTCCACGCTTGGCATAAAGGTAGAACAGAGTATCTTCGTCCACTACTACAGGAACGCCCCAAGGTAACCTGCCTCAGCGAATCGATGCGCTGTTTTTGTGACGCCAGTTTTACCGAATCGGCAGCATAAGCAGCCAGCTTCATCTGCTCAATCTCCATACGCAGATTGGCTTCATTCAGTTTGGCTGTTGCCAGTTCTTTCCGGACAGCGGCAAGATGCAGTGAATCACTATCAGCCTTTATCTCGGAAGCCTGCAAACTGTCGGCATGGAAAATATCAAGAACCTTTTCTACCACCTGAGCCGGCAGAGCGACCGGAACCCACAACAACAGACTAAAAATAAGAAACAGGTTTTTCTTCATACTCATAAACATTCTATTTTGTTCCAAAATCAAAGCAAGGGAGCAAACATACGTAATGTTTCCGATATTTCCACATTCCGCTCCTTACAAAGGCGAAAAAAAGTGTTTGTCACGTCCCGCTTTTGCCCATTATCCGTGAAATGTATATCTTTGCCGCACAATAAATAATAACCAATAACATCATTATTCCCTGTATATGGATATTCTTTTGCTCATCGGAGGCTTGCTCCTCATCCTGCTGGGTGCCAACGGACTGACCGACGGCGCCTCTTCCGTAGCCAAACGCTTCAACATCCCCAACATCGTTATCGGACTAACCATCGTAGCTTTCGGTACTTCGGCACCCGAACTGGCCGTCAGCGTATCGTCAGCCTTGAAAGGCAGTGCCGACATCGCCGTAGGAAACGTAGTAGGAAGTAACATCTTCAATGCCCTGATGATTGTAGGCTGCACAGCCATGTTTGCCCCCATCGTGGTGCAACGCAACACGTTGCTCAAAGAAATACCACTCTGCATACTGGCCTCACTTGCCCTGTTGATTATGGGCAACGACATGCTGCTCGACAAATCTGGCGAAAACGTAATCAGCATCACCGACGGCCTTATCCTGTTGTGCTTCATGGCCATCTTCCTGAGTTATACTTTTGCCATTGCAAGAAGTGGCCTCACCCCCTCTCCCGAAAAGAGTGGAGAAAGCGACGGTCCGGCTACTGCAGAAGAAGAAACGGAAATTAAAGAGATGCCTCTGTGGCGGTCTCTGATATACATCGTGGCTGGACTGGCAGGCCTCATCTACGGCGGACAGTTTTTTGTAGACGGTGCCAGCGGCATTGCACGCAGTCTGGGAGTCAGCGAATCGATCATCGGTCTGACGCTGGTGGCAGGAGGAACCTCACTGCCCGAACTGGCAACCAGCATTGTTGCCGCCTTGAAGAAAAATCCTGAAATAGCCATCGGCAACGTAGTAGGCAGTAACCTGTTCAACATCTTTTTCGTACTGGGTTGTTCGGCTTCTATCACCCCCTTGCACCTGGCAGGTATCAACAATACCGATCTGCTGGTACTCGTCGGCTCCAGCATTCTGCTATGGCTGTTCGGAGTCTTCTTCGGCAAGCGCATCATCACACGCGTCGAAGGTGCCATACTGATAGCATGCTATGTGGGATATACAGCCTGGCTGATCTACAATGCCGCCTAAAACTCATGACTGGGGCATCATTCTTCTTCCCACATAGTTCATTCTTCATGAAAAAAAAGTATCTTTGCGCCATCAAACTAACTCAACGACCATGGCTGTTACAATAAAAAAAGTTACCACAAAAAAAGAACTGAAGCGCTTTATCCGCTTCAACTACGAACTATACAAAAGCAACCCCTACTCCGTACCCGACCTTTACGACGATATGCTGAACACGTTCAACAAGAAAAAGAACGCAGCTTTCGAGTTTTGCGAGGCCGAATACTTTCTAGCATACAAAGACGGGAAACTAGTAGGTCGTGTGGCCGCCATCATCAACAATCGGGCCAACCAGACCTGGAACAAACGGGAAGTCCGTTTCGGATGGATCGACTTTACCGACGACGCCGAAGTGGCAGATGCCCTGATCAGCACTGTCGAACAATGGGGTAAGGAGCGTGGAATGACCCACATCACCGGTCCGTTGGGTTTCACCGACATGGATGCCGAAGGAATGCTTGTCGAAGGCTTCGACCAGCTGGGTACCATGGCTACCATCTACAACTATCCTTACTATCCGCAGCACATGGAACGGATGGGATTTGCGAAAGATGCTGACTGGGTAGAATATAAAATATTTATCCCCGACGCCATCCCCGACAAGCACAAACGCATCTCTGACCTGATACAGCGGAAGTACAATCTTAAAGTAAAAAAATATACATCGGGGAAAGAAATCGCCCGCGATTACGGACAGGCTATTTTCGAACTGGTAAACGAAGCCTATACACCACTTTACGGTTACTCGGCTCTGACGCAGAAACAAATAGACCAATACGTCAAGATGTACCTGCCCATTCTGGACTTGCGCATGGTGACACTCATCACCGATGCCGACGACCAGCTGATTGCCGTAGGCATCTCCATGCCGTCGCTGTCCGAAGCCCTGCAGAAGTCGCACGGACGTCTGTTACCTTTCGGATGGTTCTACCTGCTCAAAGCTCTGTTCTTCAAACGCCGCGCCAAGATGCTCGACCTGCTGCTCGTAGCCGTCAAACCCGAATATCAGAATAAGGGCGTCAATGCACTGCTGTTCTCCGACCTGATTCCCGTCTACCAGCAATTGGGTTTCGAATATGCCGAAAGTAATCCTGAACTGGAACTGAACGGAAAAGTACAGGCGCAGTGGGAATACTTCCGCACGGAGCAGCACAAGCGTCGCCGAGCATTCATCAAGGAAATCAAGTAATGCCTGAAGAGATTGTTTTTACCCCGTTTTTACTCGAAATCCGATGAAAAAACGATGATTTCTGACGAAAAACGGATGTTTTTTGATGGGAAACTGATGAATTCTGACGAAAAAACAACGAATTTTGGCGGAAAAACAGTAAAATTTCGCTCAAAATCGGGCAAAAAACGCTGAAAAAACAGCAAAAACCGATGAAAAATAGCTGAAAACAGGCATAAAAAACGCCTTAAAAATCGAACTAACAAACTGATAGCAAACAACTTATCATCCATTTACGCAAAGAAACGACAAAAAAACGTCTCTTTATATATATAAAAAGAAAGAAAGAAAAAAAGATATTGTTGTTGTTAGAGAAACGACAACCGACGACAACGTTCCACTTGAAACAATCGTCCGTATCAACGGAGGCTCATACTGAACAAATAAAGCCGCCGCATTTGCCAGACAGACGCGTGGCGTTTTCCTGGCAAATGCGGGGCAACAGCCCCACAAACCCCAGCGGTTTTGCCTGCAAAGTCCAGGGATATTGGACAAGAAAACGGCGAGATGACTGCATACAGAAGCCCTCTGCTCGGCTAAAAGCCCAAAAACTTCTCCCCTAAAAAGAATAAAAAATTTGTTCATGCCCCATAAAACCGTTATTTTTGCAAGATAAGACAGAAAGGGAATAGTCAGACCATGGAAGAAGAAAAAAAAGACGGCAACCTGCAATTTACAGAAGTACCGGTAGAATATACCGAAGACAACATACGCCACCTGGACGACATGGAGCACATCCGTGTCCGCTCGGGTATGTACATCGGCCGGTTGGGCGATGGTTCACAAAACGATGACGGTATCTACGTCCTGCTCAAGGAAGTTATGGACAACTCGATTGACGAGTTCAAAATGGGAGCCGGCAAAAAAATCGAAGTGAACATCGAAGACAACCTGCGTGTCAGTGTACGCGACTACGGCCGGGGCATCCCCCAAGGCAAGCTCATTGAGGCTGTCAGCAAACTGAATACAGGCGGAAAGTACGACTCAAAAGCGTTCAAGAAAAGCGTCGGACTGAACGGTGTAGGTATCAAAGCCGTCAACGCACTGAGCAGCCATTTCGAAGTCCGCAGCTACCGCGACGGTAAAGTACGCACTGCCATCTTCGAACGGGGTGTACTGCAAAACGACACTACCGAAGACACACAGGAAGAAACCGGTACCTACATCTTCTTCGAGCCGGACAACACCCTGTTTCTCAACTACAGTTTCCAGAACGAGTTTGTAGAAACACTGCTGCGTAACTACACTTACCTAAACACAGGTCTGACCTTCATCTACAACGGCCAGCGCATTGTCTCGCGTCACGGCCTGGAAGACTTGCTGAAAGATAATATGACCAGCGAGGGCCTTTACGACATTGTCCACCTGAAGGGCGAGGACATCGAAATAGCCTTCACCCATACCAACCAGTACGGCGAGGAATATTATTCCTTCGTCAACGGCCAGCATACCACCCAAGGCGGTACACACCAGACAGCTCTGAAAGAGCATCTGGCACGTACCATCAAGGAATTCTACAACAAAAACATGGACTATGCCGACATCCGCAACGGACTGGTAGCCGCCATTGCACTCGATGTAGAAGAGCCCATGTTCGAAAGTCAGACCAAGACCAAGCTGGGCTCGAACAACATGTGGCCCGCCGTGCCGCAGGAAGACAAGCCGGCAGGTCCCACGGTGAACAAGTACGTGGGCGACTTCATCAAGACCGAAGTGGACAACTACCTGCACAAGAATCCGCTGATGGCCGAAGTCATGCTGCAGAAGATACAAGACTCCGAAAAAGAGCGCAAAGCCATTGCCGGCGTCACTAAGCTGGCCCGTGAGCGTGCCAAGAAAGCCAACCTGCACAACCGCAAGTTGCGCGACTGCCGCTACCACCTGAACGACGGTAAAGGCAAGGAGCAGGAAGCCGAATCGTGTATCTTCATCACCGAGGGCGACTCGGCCAGCGGCTCCATCACCAAAAGCCGCGACGTGAATACCCAAGCCGTATTCTCGCTACGCGGAAAACCGCTGAACTCCTACGGACTGACCAAGAAGGTAGTCTACGAGAACGAAGAGTTCAACCTGTTGCAAGCCGCCCTCAACATCGAAGACGGCCTTGACGGACTTCGTTACAACAAGGTCATCGTAGCCACCGATGCCGATGTGGACGGCATGCACATCCGTCTGCTCATCATCACCTTCTTCCTGCAGTTCTTCCCCGACCTCATCAAGAAAGGCCACGTGTACATCTTGCAGACCCCCCTCTTCCGTGTACGCAACAAAAAGAAAACCAACTACTGCTATACCGAAGACGAACGGCTGAAGTCCATCGAAGAACTGGGACCGAACCCCGAAATCACCCGATTCAAAGGTTTGGGCGAAATCTCGCCCGACGAGTTCCGCCACTTCATTGGCAAAGACATGCGGCTGGAACAGGTGAACCTTCGCAAAAACGACCTTGTAAAAGAACTGCTCGAATTCTACATGGGCAAAAACACCATGGAACGGCAGAACTTTATTATAGATAATCTGGTTATCGAAGAAGACATGGTAAATGAAGAATGAAGAACGAAGAATGAAGAATTTTGGCTATGTGACATTACAGCCTACCGTTTTCCGCTTAACTGAAATTCTTCATTCTTCGTTCTTTATCCTTCATCTCAAAGATTCTTAATTCTTAATTCTTCATTCTTAATTTAATTATGACCAAAGCTATTTTTCCGGGAACATTCGACCCCTTTACCATCGGCCACTACTCTATAGTGAAGCGTGCATTGACATTTGTCGATGAGGTTGTCATCGGCATCGGCATCAACGACAAGAAACACAGCTACTTTCCTACCGAAAAGCGTAAAGCCATGATACGGCAACTCTATAAAGACGAACCGCGTGTCAGCGTCAAATCCTACGATTGTCTTACTATCGACTTCGTTCTGCAAGAGAAAGCCAACCTCATCATCCGCGGCATCCGCACGGTGAAAGACTTCGAATACGAAGAAACCATCGCCGACATCAACCGCAAACTGGCGGGAGTGGAAACCATTCTGCTTTTCACCGAACCCGAACTGACCAGCATCAGCTCGACCGCCGTACGCGAACTGCTACAGTTTCAGAAAGATGTCAGCCAATTCCTGCCCGAAGGCATGAAGATTAGTGAAGAATAATCAGCTAAACAGAGAAGTGCAATCTGTAGCGAGAACCTACTGAAAACAAATCACATCATGAAATATATACTATTACCGGTTCTGCTTGTCTGTACCCTTGCTCTACAGGCACAGAACATAAACCAGGACGCTTTACGCAAATTGCAAATGGCCGAATTTGCCATCAGCAAGCTCTACGTCGACTCTGTAGACGAAAACAAACTGGTAGAAGAGGCCATCATCGGGATGCTTGAGCAGCTCGACCCACACTCTACCTACAGCAACGCCGAAGAAGTGAAGAAAATGAACGAGCCCCTGCAAGGCAACTTCGAAGGAATCGGGGTACAGTTCCAGATGATAGAAGACACCCTGCTCGTTATTCAGCCCGTAAGCGGTGGCCCCTCGGAAAAAGTAGGTATACTGGCCGGCGACCGTATCACAGCGGTTAACGACACAGCCATTGCCGGAGTAAAAATGAGTACCGAAGACATCATGAAGCGGCTGCGCGGTCCCAAGGATTCGAAAGTCAATCTGACCATCGTGCGCCGCGGCATTGCCGATCCGCTGCACTTCACCGTGAAGCGCGACAAAATACCCATCCTGAGCCTTGACGCCTCGTACATGATACAACCCCATACAGGCTACATCCGCATCAACCGTTTCGGAGCCACTACTGCCGAAGAGTTTCTCACTGCGATGAAAGACCTCCAGAAGAAAGGAATGAAAGACCTCATCCTCGATCTGCAAGGCAACGGCGGCGGTTATCTGAACGCCGCTATCGATCTGGCCAACGAATTCCTCAACCAGAAGGACCTGATTGTCTATACCGAAGGACGGGCTGCCCGCCGCAGCAATTTCTACGCCAAAGGTAACGGAAACTTCCGTGAAGGACGCCTCGTAGTACTGGTAGACGAATATTCGGCTTCGGCCAGCGAAATCGTCACTGGTGCCATACAGGACTGGGACCGTGGCGTAGTAGTAGGTCGCCGCACCTTCGGCAAGGGATTGGTACAACGTCCCATTGACCTGCCCGACGGCTCAATGATACGGCTTACCATTGCCCGATACTATACACCTGCCGGCCGCTGCATCCAGAAACCCTACAGCGGCAAAGGCGACGACATGCAGGAAGCTTACGCCAAGGATTTGCTCGATCGCTTCAACCACGGCGAACTGATGCACGCCGACAGCATCCACCTCCCCGACTCACTGAAATACCAGACCAAACGTCTGGGACGTACCGTTTATGGCGGCGGAGGCATCATGCCCGACTTCTTTGTCCCCATGGATACTACGCAGTACACTGACTACCACCGCAATCTCGTGGCAAAGGGAGTCATTATACGCAGCACAACGGGCTACATCGAACACCACCGCCAGGAATTACAGAAGAAATACAAGAATTTTGAAGCCTTCGACAAGGATTTCGAGATAGACGAAGCCTTCCTGACCGACCTGCGTGCACTGGCCGACAAGGAAAAGGTGAAATTCGATGAAGCGCAATACCAACGTGCGATTCCCCTCATCAAGACACAGCTGAAAGCCCTCATCGCCCGCGACCTATGGGACATGAACGAATATTTCCAAGTGATGAACGCCACCAACCAAAGCGTACAGCAGGCTCTGAAAGTGCTGAACGAAGGCTTCTACGAACAACTGATGGATAAGACTACGACTGAATTGTAATCAGTCACCGAACAACCATTTGTTCAGCCAACGATTGATATAGATATTAGCCACTGCACATCCGGCTCCGATTGCTGCACCTGCCAGCACATCGGACGGATAGTGTACGCCTTCGTTCATTCGCGATACCCCTACCGAACAGGCCCACACGGCCGAAGGAGCAATCACATACCATTTGGGATACTTCACACTGAGCGACGTAGCCAATGCAAAGGCTGTCGCCGTATGCCCCGAAGGGAAAGACGGACTGTTCTCGTGGCTGTAAGCATGCACTCTGTCGGGGTAGCGTTCATAAGGCCGCTGCCTGTCCACCAGATACTTCATGCCGTACGTCACAACAAAAGCACCTGCCACACTGGTACCTACATAAACAGCATCCTTCAGCAACTGCTTGTCATGCTTGGCCCATGCAGTTACCGCCATGGCAACAGGTACTCCAATTGCCACATACGGCTCCGTCCGTGAAATCACCTTATTATAATTACGAATGAACTTTCCGTCCCAACTATTGACACGATGCACCGTGTTGATATCCCAATTCTGCCCCCATGCGCCCGACACGAGCAACGACAGAAAACATACAAAAAAAGTCCAACGTTTCATCATTTGCATTTCCATCAATTTAGCGTTCTAACATCCTTCTTTCCTATCAGGCAGCAAATATAATCTACTTTCTTCATACATGCAACGAACAGAGAAACAAGCCACTACTTATTAAGGAATTATTTCTTTAATTCCTTGCTTAATCAAGGTATTTCACCTATTTTTGCAAGAAAATAGCCATCGGGCATTGACAGGAATTTTTTTCTAACTATTAAATAATTTAAATTCAATCATTTATGTGGTTAAGTAATTCATCTGTAGGAAGGAAAGTGGTGATGAGCGTTACCGGTATCGCCCTTATCCTGTTTCTGACGTTTCACATGGCGATGAACCTTGTTGCGCTGGTTTCGGCCGAAGGCTACAACATGGTTTGTGAGTTCTTGGGAGCGAACTGGTATGCAGTGGTCGGTACACTCGGTCTGGCCGCCTTGTTCATCATTCACATCATCTATGCCTTCTGGCTGACTATGCAGAACCGCCGTGCACGCGGTAGCGAACGCTATGCAGTGGTAGAAAAGCCTAAAACAGTAGAATGGGCTTCACAAAACATGTTGGTGTTGGGTATCATCGTCATTGTAGGTCTGTGCCTGCACTTGGTACACTTCTGGTCAAAAATGATGCTTCCCGAACTGGCAGGCTGCCAAGATCTGGGCGTAATGATGAATGCCGCTAATGGTATCTATCACATCCAGAACACCTTTGGCAATGTAGTCAACGTAGTACTCTACATCATCTGGCTGGGTGCGCTGTGGTTCCACCTCACTCACGGTTTCTGGAGCGCTATGCAGACATTGGGATGGAACAACAAGACTTGGATTAACCGTTGGAAATGCATTTCTAACATCTACTCCACCATCGTTGTCATCTGCTTTGCACTGGTAGTTGTTGCATTCTACATTCAATCTCTCATTTAAGTTTTTGAGTTTCTAAGTTTTTGAGTTTCCCAAACTCGTAAACCTACGAACCGATAAACCTATCAACTTATAAACTTACGAACTTACGAACTAACAAACTAAAAAATCATTATGACCAAGATAGATTCAAGAATACCGGAAGGACCGGTAGCTGAGAAATGGACAAACTATAAAGCCCATCAGAAATTAGTAAACCCCGCCAATAAGCGTCGTCTGGACATCATCGTGGTTGGTACAGGTCTGGCTGGTGCCAGTGCTGCTGCCTCGTTGGGTGAAATGGGTTTCAAAGTATTCAACTTCTGCATTCAGGACTCTCCTCGTCGTGCACACTCTATCGCTGCACAGGGTGGTATCAATGCTGCCAAGAACTATCAGAACGACGGCGACTCTGTATACCGTCTGTTCTACGATACAGTAAAAGGTGGTGACTACCGTGCCCGCGAAGCCAACGTATACCGTTTGGCTGAAGTATCGAACAATATCATCGACCAATGTGTGGCACAGGGCGTTCCTTTTGCTCGCGAATACGGCGGTACACTGGCCAACCGTTCATTCGGTGGTGCACAGGTATCACGTACGTTCTATGCTAAAGGTCAGACAGGCCAGCAGCTGCTGCTGGGTGCATACTCTGCACTGAGCCGTCAGGTAAATGCCGGTACTGTAAAACTGTATACACGCTACGAAATGGAAGACGTCGTTATCATCGACGGTCGTGCTCGTGGTATTATCGCCAAGAATCTGGTAACAGGTAAGCTGGAGCGCTTCGCTGCTCACGCTGTAGTTATCGCAACTGGCGGTTACGGAAACACTTACTTCCTCTCGACTAACGCTATGGCATGTAACTGTTCAGCTGCTATGGCTTGCTACCGTAAGGGTGCCTGGTTCGCCAACCCAGCCTACGTACAGATCCACCCGACCTGTATCCCTGTACACGGCGACAAGCAGTCTAAGCTGACTTTGATGTCTGAGTCTCTGCGTAACGACGGTCGTATCTGGGTTCCGAAGAAACTGGAAGATGCCAAGAAATTGCAGGAAGGTACACTGCAAGGTAAAGATATCCCCGAAGAAGATCGTGACTACTACTTGGAGCGCCGTTATCCGGCATTCGGTAACCTCGTTCCGCGCGACGTTGCCAGCCGTGCAGCCAAAGAACGTTGCGACAAGGGCTACGGTGTAAACAACACAGGTCTGGCCGTATTCCTCGACTTCTCCGAAGCTATCAACCGTCTGGGTAAAGATGTAGTAGCACAACGCTATGGCAACCTCTTCGACATGTACGAAGAAATCACCGACGTATCGCCTTACGAAAACCCGATGATGATTTATCCGGCTATCCACTACACAATGGGTGGTATCTGGGTAGACTACGAACTGATGACCAGCATCAAGGGTCTGTTCGCTATTGGTGAATGTAACTTCTCTGACCACGGTGCCAACCGTCTGGGTGCTTCTGCATTGATGCAGGGTCTGGCCGACGGTTACTTCGTATTGCCTTACACTATCCAGAATTATCTGGCTGACCAGATCACCGTTCCCCGCTTCTCAACCGATCTGCCCGAATTCGCAGCTGCTGAAAAAGCCGTTCAGGACAAGATTGACCATCTGATGAACATCAAGGGTAAGAAGTCTGTAGACTCTATCCACAAAGAACTGGGTCACGTAATGTGGGAATACGTAGGTATGGGCCGTACAGCTGAAGGCTTGAAGACAGGTTTGGCCAAACTGAAAGAAATCCGCAAGGAATTCGAAACCAACCTCTTCATCCCAGGCAGCAAGGAAGGCATGAATGTAGAGCTTGACAAAGCTATCCGTCTGAACGACTTTATCACTATGGGTGAACTGATCGCTTACGATGCACTGAACCGTAACGAATCATGTGGTGGTCACTTCCGCGAAGAATACCAGACAGAAGAAGGTGAAGCTAAGCGTGATGACGAAAACTACTTCTACGTAGCTTGCTGGGAATACCAAGACAGCGACGATAAAGCTCCGGTATTGCTGAAAGAACCACTGGTTTACGAAGCAATCAAAGTTCAGACTCGTAACTACAAATCATAAGTTTTTGAGTTTATAAGTTTTTGAGTTTATAAGTTATGGGAACTTACAGGGATTTGTTGGTATGGCAAAAAAGCATAAAGTTAGCCAAAGCTATTTACCAGCTTACTGCCAATTATCCCTCAGATGAACGATTCGGATTAACCAATCAAATGCGAAGATGTTCTATTTCAATCCCATCTAATATAGCGGAGGGATTTGGAAGAGGTTCTGATAAGGAATTAGTTCAATTCTTATATATATCCTTAGGTTCTTCAAATGAGTTAGATACGCAGTTAACTGTTTCCTACGAGCTTTCTTTCATCACAGAAGACAGATTTAAAGAAATAGAAAAACTCAATAATGAAGTAAACAAAATGTTACAATCATTAATTTACAGAAGAAAAAAAGGATTGGATTCAAATAACTTAAAATAATAATCAACCAAAACAGCGTGGTGAGTTATTTAACTCAAAAACTTAAAAACTCACCAACTTAAAAACTAAAGAAAGTATGGATAAAAATATATCATTTACACTGAAGATATGGCGTCAGGCAGGCCCCAAGGCTAAAGGCGCTTTTGAAACCTATCAGATGAAGGACATTCCCGGCGATACTTCTTTCCTGGAAATGCTGGATATCCTGAACGAACAGCTGATTTCTGAAGGTAAGGAACCAGTTGTATTCGATCACGACTGCCGCGAAGGTATCTGCGGTATGTGTTCACTCTACATCAACGGACATCCGCACGGACCTGCTACCGGAGCTACTACTTGCCAGATTTACATGCGCCGCTTCAATGATGGCGATACCATCACAGTAGAGCCTTGGCGTTCTGCAGGTTTCCCGGTAATCAAGGACTTGATGGTAGACCGTACAGCATACGACAAGATCATGCAGGCAGGTGGTTACGTAAGCGTAAACACAGGTGCTCCGCAAGATGCCAATGCTATTCTGATCCCGAAGACCGTTGCTGACGAAGCTATGGATGCCGCCAGCTGTATCGGTTGCGGTGCTTGTGTAGCTGCTTGTAAGAATGGTTCGGCCATGTTGTTCGTATCAGCTAAAGTAAGCCAGCTCAACCTGTTGCCGCAAGGTAAATCTGAAGCACTGCGTCGTGCAAAGGCTATGCTTGCCAAGATGGACGAACTGGGCTTCGGTAACTGTACCAACACCCGCGCTTGCGAAGCTGAATGCCCAAAGAATGTTTCTATCAGCAACATTGCCCGTCTGAACCGCGACTTCATCATCGCCAAATTGAAAGACTAATTTGTTTTTTACATTTGATTAATATCACAGAAGTGAGGGTGCGTCAACGAAGAGACGCACCCTCTTTCTTTTTTATCCAAATAATAGCTATAACCAAACGAAAACGGGCAGAGCAACCTTTTTAGAATTTAAAGCTGATACCAGCATAAGGTAAACAGTTGCCATGCCAATGGACGGAATAGAAACTGAGTACATCTTCCTCCGAAGGATTACCCACTACATTATAAAGTCCACAACGAAATGTGAACAACTTCTCACCAAACGACTTCTTATAAGCATAACCAACATCCACCCGATAATGAAGCGGTTCGCGCCACATACGGAAATCGGCCTCAGGTAAAGGTTCAAACCATTCGTCCAGATCGATGACTTTCCCTGAACGCATCATACCGCCAACCGAAAACAGTGAACGCGCATTCAGCTGATAGGACAATGCCCCGCCCAACTGATGGGGAACATCGTACAAAGATGGCAATTTCTTCCTGTTCTCAACCTCGGCAAACCATTCCCTGCTACGGGTGTACGCATAGGAAAGCTGCAGTTTCCAGCGTTGCCAATTTTTATAAAGATAGAACTTCGCACCATAACTGTCGCCGTTACCACTCATAATATATTCTTGCCACGCCCCATTCTCGACAAAGGTTTCAGGACGTAAGGCCACAACATTACGTCGTGTTTTGTAATAAAGCGAAGCTTCCAAACGACCTTCTTCTAGAAAGTGCTTCCAGCCTATTTCATAATGTTCCGACGTACGGGGTCTATAACCGTCAATACTCGGCATTCGGAAGTCGGTAGGCAAAGCCCAACTGCTGAAACGCAGATAATGATAAAACTGCTCCATTTTCGAAAAATGAAAATAAAGTAAGTCTTTCTCCGTCGGAAAATACTTCACCGACAGTCGTGGCTGAATACTATAATACGAACGATGATTTCGTGGATAATAGCCCACTCCGTGCACACCGACCTGCACGGAAAAACGAGGCGAAATATTCACCGTATTATCATAGAACAGCGACACCTGTCCGATAGGCTCACGACGGGTACGGATTTCTTCGCCCAACGTTGCCAAATCATAAGATTCATGTGTATACTTCAGTCCCCAACGGGCCCGATATAAATTCTCAGGAGCATAAGTAAACTCGGTCGAGACATTCAGCGACTTAATCCCACTACGTACATATCCCTCACCATCCAGCCCCAGACCGTCAACAAGAGCACGGTTGGAATAAGATGAATAATACAGGGAAGTTGCATTACCCAACTTACCCCACTGGATATTATAAGACAATTGATAGACCTGATTCTCCCATCTTAAAACCGAAGTTGTCTCGCCTTCATACACTGGCAGGTGATAATCGTCACGTGCACCATACGCCAGCAGATTAAGGGTAGAAAGCGGCGAGATGGAGTAAGACAACTTAGCGTTATAGTCGTACGAAGAATGGTTCAGCCGGTCGTCTTCCGATAACAGATTGTCGAAAAAATCGAGCCAACTGCGACGGGCACTTACCATATACGACAGCTTCTGTTTCAGGATAGGTCCTTCGAGCATCACCGATGCCGCCGGCATATCCAGCGTCAGGGTACGCATATGTTCGTCCTTATTCCCCTCTTTCAGGTTGACTTCGGTGACAGAAGACAATCGACCCGCCAGACGGGTGGGAAAGAAGCTTTTATGAAAAACCATGTTTTTCACAGCATCTCCGTTGAACATGGGCAGCAATGAACCGAAATGCCCCGGATGATAGACCGGTACTCCATCAAGCAAAAACTGGTTCTCGTCCGGTCCCCCACCATCTACCTGCAGGTTGTTTCCGGCCAAAAAAGAAGTCACCCCCGGCAAAATCCATATCTGTGAGAACAGGTCATTGGTACTGAAAGCAAGTAGATTGGAAGGATTCAGTTCAGTGAGTTCATCAGTAGATTTCTCCGAACGTACCGTCACTTCGTCTATCTCGAACAGCAAAGGTTGCAAAGAAGCATTCTGAAAACAGTCGCGACTGATTCTAACCTGACGGGTATAGGGCGTATACCCCATGTACGACACGCTCAATGTATAGGCTCCTTCAGGCAAATAAAGCTTGAAAATACCGTTCTCGTCTGTTACCGTATTCCATTGTCTGCCTGCAGCGTCAGTCCAAGAGACTACCGCACCATAGAGTTTCTCATCGGTATCGGCTTCGCTCACTTTTCCCCGAACATAATGTTCTTCTTGTTTCTGTATTTGTATGACCAGCTTGCGAGGAGGTACAAAGGCTGTCTTGAAGCGATAGTCTTTCAGCACCTGTGCCAGCAGCCGGCCTACAGTCATGGCTCCAGCAGTCTCTATAGTGCAGATTTTAGTAAGATCGATTTGCGCAGGATTATACGAAAGCACAATACCACATTGCTTCTCGATGTAGCCAAACCATTGCAACACGGTAGCGGAAGAGGCGCTGACCTGCACCAGCTCTTCCGCTACCGCATCCGACGGCTTCAAATCCTGTCCGTCCACTTCGGTCATACCTAACACTGCCAACAGCAGTAAGATATACAGCCTACTCTTCATACAGGCGATAATGTTTTCCTTCTGTCAGAGTTTTGTATTTACATCCGCACAGGAAAGCCAGTTCTTCTACCATATCCTGTGCACTTTCACTTTCTATTCGGGTAGTAATCAAATTCTTTTCTAACCCAGCCTCCAATTCGATACGAACGCCGGTCTTCTTTTCAATCTCCCGCACTACATCAGGCAAGGGAGTCGCGCTGAACACCAATACTACCGGAGCCTCACCAAACAAAGCCTGAGGATCCTCAATGATACCTACTTCCAGACGCCCGTCTTTCCATTCAGCTTTTTCATTGGCTTCGAGCACCGCTCCGCTTTCGTCTGTCTTGACTCTGACTTTGCCACTCTTTACAAATACGGCGGCTTGCTCTTTACCGGCTGCATCGACCAGAAACGAAGTACCAAGCACTTCTACCTTCAACAAGTTGGTCTCTACCTTGAAAGGGACACCGTGTATTTTCCTTTTTACCTGGAAAAATGCTTTTCCTTCGAGTCGTGCCAACCGACCTTTATCGGTATGCTGATAGGTAACCACTGCTTCGGGATAAAGAATAACCTCCGAACTGTCAGGCAACAAGCAATGCTGCTCCGTACGGCCGACATTGGCATAACGCACCATTTCTTCGTCCGATGCCGAAGAGAAGTAGAACACCGATACAGCAAGCACAATGAGGAGTGAAGCTGCCATCGAAGTCCAAAACAACATCTTTCGCCTGAATGGTATGACCTTCTGAGACCGTTCCTCCAACCGTGCTTCTACCTTCTGCCAAGCCCGCTCTGCATCGAAGCTGATACCTTGCGGTTTTCCAACAGAGGCACCTATCAGTTTTTGCAACCGTCTGTATTCATCCCGATGGGCTGATATCCATTCGTTCAGCTCTTCTTGCTGGGAAGCGGTCAGCCGTTCGTTGGCAAAATGCTTGGCCAGCAGCTCGTTGATATCTGTCTTACTATTCATAATGTACTAACGGTTTACGATAATTGATAAAAGGAGAATGACAGCTACCGCCAGCAACGACCGATTTTCGGCTGCATAGGCGCGCAGCATCTTGATGGCTTTTGTCATCTGGTTCTCAACGGTTTTCTCGGACAATTCCAATTTTTGGGCTATCTCACGATACTTCAGTCCCTGCAACTTCGCCATCAGGAAGATGCCTTTGCACTTGGGAGGCAAGGTAGCAAGTGCCGACTCCAGGAGCTCGGCAGGCGAAGGAGACTCATGCCCAGCCTCCGGACTATCGTCCGTTACGTCACCGGCCAGGAAAGGGCAGTCCTCGATAGAAACTACATCTTCCTTGCGCTTCCGCAGGAAAGAGATGCAACTGTTTCGCACGGAAGTAGTCACGTAAGCCGTGAACTCAGCTTCGGGCATGGAGTCGAGTCCCTTGTTCCAGATACTGATGAACAGTTCCTGAACAATGTCTTCCGAGTCATCCCTGTCAGAAACATATCCGTAGGCTATACTACACAGCCTGGAATAATGTTTCTGAAACCTGGATCTGAATATTTCCTTTCTATCGGCTCTCATATCATTGCATTCACATCAAATATCGTTTTGTCAGAACTTCAGGCTGACACCTGCCGTCAGGAATCCCTTGTGACCCAATCCGGCTTCAACGAATCCACCGACACGGTTATTGCCAACCCGCAAAGCTATCGGATTAACCTGATAGGCAAACGAAGTAGACAAGTCCGCTTTCTTTGCCACCTTCTTGCCGGCATCAGTAAGCCCAGTTTCGGTGTGACGGTTCAGTTTGACACCAGCCGAAGCTCCACCATACAATTCTATCAGCCCGTGTTTATAATAGGTAAACTCGGCAGTGGGCAGTACCAGCATATTCAGGTCTTTCTCCTTCAATGAAGGCGACTTTTCGCCGGACAACATCAATTTACTGCTTCCATACGAGAAACCAAAGTCTGTACCGACCCGGAAACGATTGAGCGAATAACGGTAACCCAATCCGTATACCATGCTGAATGATTCGTCAGTACGTTTACTACCCAACACAGCATCGGCCAATCCCATTCCGAGTACATCGACCGTTCCTTGCGTTAGTCCGTCGCTTACCGAAAGACGGATTTCGTGTTTACTCTCTCCTTTACTGCTCTCCTGAGCGTTTACCATATTTACACTTGCCAATGCACACAAAGATAATGCAATAAATTTAATCTTCATAACTTCTTGTTTTTTAATGGTTGAATACTCATCAGGTTTTCTCCTTCCCGTTTCGGATGTCTCTTTTTCTCTCTCTTCTTGTTTCCATGCAACAAAACGGCCGGAATACCTGTCTGTTTCTGTTTTCGCTGTCGCATCACTTGGCCAGGTGATTCTGCCTTTATAACGCAGACTTCCGTAAAAACCCCTATGCGCACCTGCTATTTTTCCAAAAAAAAATTCTGCAATCCAAAGTTCCCGCTTATCATTTTTAACTTGTACTTCGTATAAATGTGACATTTCACTATCTTTGCACAGTCAAGTGCGATGCAGCCTAACTCCAACTTTGTACTTGCGAACTTAAACGACATGCTTTATATATGAAAAAACTCCTTATCTTACTTATATCGTCTGTTCTGATGATTGCATGCAAATCGGGAAACGGCTCGAAAAAAGATGCCGGTACCGAAAAGCCCGTCATCACAGTCACCATCGAACCTCTGCGCTACTTTACCGAGGCCATTGCCGGCGACGAATACACCGTAGTCAGCATGGTGCCCAAAGGAAGCAGCCCGGAAACTTACGATCCTACTCCTCAGCAACTGGTTGAACTGGCCAAAAGCAAAGCTTACTTCCGAATCGGACACATCGGGTTCGAACGAGTATGGGCCGACCGACTGGCAGACAATGCGCCCCACTTGCAGTTTTTCGAACTATCGCGTGGCATCGAACTGATCTTTGACACCCCGCACCAACACGTCCATTCCTCGGCACCCGAAAGCAACTATCAGGAAGAAGAAATGCACCATGCCGACGAAGCTGACGGCGAACGCCCCCTGCTCGGAGTGGAGCCACACATCTGGAACTCGCCAACCAATGCCCAAATCATTGCCGGAAACATACTGAACGCCCTGTGCCTGATGAACAAACAGAACGAGAGCGTCTATCTGGAACGATACAACACGCTGTGCCGCAAGCTGGAGCGGACCGACAGTTTGATATGTAACATGCTGTCGACCCCGAACGCCGACCGTGCCTTTATGATTTACCACCCCGCCCTATCGTATTTCGCACGCGACTACGACCTGTATCAGATTCCCATCGAGGCCGGAGGTAAAGAACCGTCACCCGCGCAGCTGAAGGAGCTGATCAATACTTGTAAGGAAGAAAATGTGCACGTTATCTTCGTGCAACCCGAATTTGACCGCCGCAACGCCGACCTGATAGCCAAGCAGACCGGCACTACCGTTGTGCCCATCAATCCGCTGTCCTACGACTGGGAAGACGAAATGCTGAAAGTAGCACGGGCACTGTCCGGCGAAAAGGCGACTGAAAAATAAAGCATTTGCAAGCCAAACAGATACCCTCAAGAAAAAACATTTGCCGACCATGTCCCAGCAACCTATCATTGAAATCAGAAATCTCAGTGCCGGATACGACGGACGCACCGTGCTGCACGATGTCAACCTGACCGTATACGAACATGATTTTCTGGGTATCATCGGCCCCAATGGCGGAGGGAAAACTACGCTGATAAAGTGTATCCTCGGATTGTTGCCTCCTTTGCAGGGGGAAATCGTCTTCACTCCCTCGCAAAGTAGTAAAGACATATCCGCCACCGACAACAGCCACGCAACGGGAAAAATCACCATGGGCTACCTGCCCCAGTACAACAGCATCGACCGTAAATTTCCCATCACCGTCGAAGAAGTGATACTCTCCGGCCTCAGCAGCAAGAAATCGCTGGCCTCGCGCTTCACCGCCCGACACCGCGAACTGGCCCGTCAGGTCGTAGCCCGCATGGGACTGGAGGGACTCGAACAGCGCCCCATCGGAGCACTGAGCGGAGGCCAGCTGCAACGCGCCCTGCTTGGCCGGGCCATCATTTCCGATCCCGAAGTCGTGATACTCGACGAACCCAGCACCTACATCGACAAGCGGTTCGAAGCACGCCTCTACCAGCTGTTGGCCGAAATCAACCGCGACTGCGCCATCATCTTAGTCAGCCACGACATCGGCACCATCCTGCAACAGGTCAAGTCCGTAGCCTGCGTCAACGAAACGTTGGACTACCACCCCTCGACCGAATGCGTCACGGGCGAATGGCTCGAGAAGAACTTCAACTGTCCGATAGAGCTGTTGGGACACGGCTCACTGCCCCATCGCATCCTGGGGAACCACAAACACACAGATCACTGTTGCTCAGACGATTAGGCCTTACAATCCGAACCTCATTCAAACGGCATTTGTACGCCCCTTGAGAGACACTTGCACGGCTCGTGAGAGACACTTGCACGGCTCGCGAGAGACACTTGCACGGCTCGCGAGCAACACTTGCACGGCTCACGAGCAACACTTGCACGGCTCACGGCAGTCTCCGCGCTGACTCCTCCATCCCTTAACCTATACTAATAATGAAGCTTATTGTCACCAATTTAGAACAGAAATCATTATCTTTGCCGCCACGCCGTATGCACGGCTCTGCCGCGGCATCGGCAAAACGATGAAATATAAATAATAAAAACAGAATAACCTCATCCGAATGAAACAGTACAAAACCGTAAACAACATTGTGGGTTGGATTACCTTCCTCATTGCGGCGACCGTTTACTGCATGACCATCGAGCCTACAGCAAGCTTCTGGGACTGCCCCGAGTTCATCACCACCGGCTATAAGCTGGAAGTCGGTCACCCGCCCGGCGCACCCTTCTTCATGCTGACGGCCAACCTGTTCTCGCAATTTGCTTCCGACCCCTCGGAAGTTGCCAAAATGGTCAACTACATGAGCGCGCTGATGAGCGGTGCCTGTATCCTGTTCCTGTTCTGGACCATCACGCACCTGGTACGCAAACTCGTTGTCAAAGACCCCGAACACATCACCCGCGGACAGATTGTGACCATCATGGGCAGCGGAATGGTAGGCGCACTGGCCTATACGTTCAGCGATACCTTCTGGTTCTCGGCTGTCGAAGGCGAAGTATATGCTTTCTCCTCCCTGTTCACAGCCATCGTATTCTGGCTGATACTGAAGTGGGAAGACGTGGCCGACCAGCCTCACAGCGACCGCTGGCTCATCCTGATCGCCTATCTGACGGGCCTCAGCATCGGTGTCCACCTGCTCAACCTGCTCTGTCTGCCTGCCATCGTGCTGGTGTACTACTATAAGAAAGTGCCCCATGCCAACGCCAAAGGTTCGCTGCTGGCGCTCATAGGCTCTATGGTGCTGGTGGCCGTGGTGCTCTACGGCATCGTACCGGGCATCGTGAAAGTGGGCGGATGGTTCGAGCTGCTGTTCGTCAACACGCTGGGCATGTCGTTCAACACGGGCGTCATCGTCTATATCATCCTCTTGGCAGCCTGCCTCATCTGGGGCGTGTACGAAAGCTACACCGAAAAGAGCAAGATGCGCATGGCCCTGTCGTTCGTGCTCACCATTGCCATGCTGGGTATTCCCTTCTACGGCCACGGTGCCAGCTCGGTCATCATCGGCATCATCATCATTGCCCTGCTGTGGCTCTACCTCAACCCGAAAATGCAGGCACGCATGAAGGAAAAATACCGCGTCAGCGCCCGCACGCTGAACACGGCCCTGCTGTGCACCATGATGATGGTCATCGGCTACTCGTCGTATGCCCTCATCGTCATCCGCTCTACAGCCAACACACCGATGGACCAGAACTCGCCGGAAGACATCTTCACGCTGGGCGAATATCTGGGACGTGAGCAGTACGGCACGCGTCCGCTGTTCTACGGTCCGGCCTACTCGTCCAAAGTGGCGCTCGACGTAAAGGACGGCTACTGCCAGCCGCGCATCTCGTACAGCGGCACCAAGTTCATCCGCAAGGAAAAAGCCACCCCCGACGAGAAAGACAGCTACGTTGAAATACCCGGACGCATCGAGTACGAGTATGCACAGAACATGCTCTTCCCGCGTATGTACAGCAGCCTGCACACCCAGCAATACGAAAGCTGGCAGGACATTCAGGGCTACGAAGTGCCCTACGACCAGTGCGGCGAAATGATTATGGTGAAGATGCCGACCCAATGGGAAAACATCAAGTTCTTCTTCTCCTACCAGCTCAACTGGATGTACTGGCGCTACTTCATGTGGAACTTCGTAGGCCGCCAGAACGACCTGCAAGGCTCCGGCGAGATAGAGCACGGCAACTGGATTACGGGCTTCGACTTCATCGACAACATGCTGGTGGGCAACCAGCAACTGCTGCCCACCGAACTGAAAGAGAACAAGGGCCACAACGTGTTCTACGGCCTGCCCCTGTTGCTCGGCCTCATCGGTCTGCTGTGGCAAGCCTACCGCGGACAGAAGGGCATCCAGCAGTTCTGGGTCGTATTCTTCCTGTTCTTCATGACGGGTATCGCCATCGTACTCTACCTGAACCAGACCCCGAGCCAGCCGCGCGAACGCGACTATGCCTACGCCGGCTCGTTCTACGCATTTGCCATCTGGATAGGTATGGGCGTGGCCGGACTGACACAGGCGGTCAACAAGTGGACAAGCAAACGAGCCCACCAGGCAATCCCTGAGGAAAACGAGCCCGCCGCCCTTACACCCTCGCTGGTTTCTGCCCTCATCATCTCCATCGTCTGCCTGCTTGTGCCCATACAGATGGCCAGCCAGACCTGGGACGACCACGACCGCAGCGACCGCTACATGGCACGCGACTTCGGCCAGAACTATCTGATGTCGCTTCAGGAATCGGGCAACCCCATCATCTATACCAACGGCGACAATGACACCTTCCCCCTGTGGTACAACCAGGAAACCGAAGGATGCCGCACCGATGCACGTACCTGCAACCTCTCGTACCTGCAGACCGACTGGTACATCGACCAGATGAAACGTCCGGCCTACGACAGCCCGTCGCTGCCCATCACCTGGGAACGCATGGAGTACGTCGAAGGAACCAACGAATACGTCCCCGTCCGTCCCGAATACAAAAAGAGCCTCGATGCCCTGTACGCCGAAGCCAAAAAGCAGGCCCTCAACGGCAACAACGAAGCCCTGATCAACGTACAGAAGGAGTTCGGCGACAATCCCTACGAGCTGAAGAACATCCTGAAGTACTGGGTACGCGGCAAAAACGAAGAACTGAAAGTCATCCCGACCGACAGCATCGTCATCAAGGTGGACAAGGAAGCCGTACGCCGCAGCGGCATGCTGATACCGGGCGACTCCATCCCCGACTACATGCACATCTCGCTGAAAGGCAAACGAGCCCTGTACAAGAGCGAACTGATGATGCTCGAAATGCTGTCCGAGGCCAACTGGGAACGACCCATCTACATCGCCATCAGCGTGGGTGAGGACAACCAGCTCGGCATGGCCAACCATTTCGTTCAGGAAGGCCTGGCCTACCGCTTCACGCCGTTCGACAACACCAAGACCGGAGTCAGCATCGACAGCGAGAAGATGTACGACAACCTGATGAACAAGTTCAAGTTCGGCGGCATCGACAAGCCCGGCATCTACATCGACGAAAACGCCATGCGCATGTGTTACACGCACCGCCGCCTCTTCTCGCAACTGGGCAACCAGCTCATCAAGGAAGGCAAAAACGACAAGGCCAAAGTCGTGCTCGACTATGGCGAAAAGATGATACCTGCCAGCAACGTGCCATACGACTTCCAGAACGGTGCCGTACAGATAGCCGAAGCCTACTACAAACTGGGCGAGACCGCCAAAGCCGACGCCATCATGAAGCAGCTGGCCGACAAGTCGGTGGAATACATGACATGGTACATGAGCATGAGCGACACCCGCTTCATGTATGCCAGCCGTGAGTACGAATACCATTGGGCGATACTGGACCGCGAAGTGAAAATCATGAAGCAGTATCAGTCGCAATTAGCCGGCGTCTATGAGCCGAAAGTGGAAGAACTATACAACATGTATGTAGATCGAATGAAATAAAGACAGCATGTTTATAGAACAACCCCCCAAGCTGTTCCGCAAGCTATACCCCAGTGCCCTGTGGCGTATGAATCCGGAGGAAAAGGCCGTCTATCTGACGTTCGATGACGGCCCCATCCCCGAAGTCACCCCCTGGGTGCTCGACTTGCTGGACCAGCATCAGGTCAAAGCCACTTTCTTCATGGTAGGCGACAACGTGCGCAAGTATCCCGACATCTTCCGCATGGTGGTGGAGCGTGGTCACCGCATCGGCAACCACACCTTCAACCACATCCGCGGATTCAGCCGGAAATACTTTACCTCGTACAGCTATTTGGAGAACACGGAAGAGGCATACGACTTCATGTGCTCCATCTGCGACCCGGACATCACCACAAAAGCCCTGCGCCCGCTCCTGTTCCGCCCGCCACACGGCCATATGGGCTGGGCACAGTACATGGTGCTGAAAAGCAAATACAAGATTGTGATGTGGGACCTCGTCACCCGCGACTACAGCAAGAAGCTTCGCGGCCCCCAAGTGCTGGCCAACGTCATGCGCTACGCCCGCAACGGTTCCATCATCACTTTCCACGACTCCCTCAAGTCCTGGGACAACGGCAACCTGCAGTATGCCCTGCCCCGTGCCCTCAATTTTCTGAAGGAAGAAGGATATGAATTCAAACTGCTTTAAGCTATAATTTTTCCCAGTTAGGGAAAAAAAATTCCCCAGTTAGAAAAAAATTTTTTCCTAACTGGGGAATTTTTTGAGGGGGAGTACTCGA